>CAZXJW010000276.1:0-4789 GCA_964641005.1 uncultured Rhodocyclaceae bacterium | reverse complement strand
CCACCGGCCGCTCGAGCTGGACGATGAGCTTGAGGTTCTTGCGCTGGCGCACCGCCGTCTCGCCGAAGATGGTGCGGATGTTGAGCATGCCCAGGCCGCGCACTTCGAGGAAGTCCTTGAGCAGCTCGGGGCAGCGGCCCTCCAGGGTCTGGGGCGCGATGTGGTAGAGCTCGGTGACGTCGTCGGCCACCAGGCCGCTGCCGCGGGTGATGAGTTCCAGCGCGAGCTCGCTCTTGCCCACGCCGCTGTCGCCGGTGATCAGCACGCCCATGCCCAGCACGTCGAGCATCACGCCATGGCGCGTGACGAACTCCGCGAGCACGCGCCCGAGGTAGGTGCGCAGCACCCAGATGATCTGCAGGCTCGGCAGCGGCGAGGCGAGCATCGGCACGTTCAGCGCGGAGGACAGGCTCGCCAGCACCTCGGGGGCGTGCTCGCCGTCGCTCAGGATCAGGCAGGCCATGCCGCTGCCCGAGAGGTAGTCGAGCACCTGGCGGCGGGTGCCCTCGTCGAGGCTCTGCAGGTACTCCGCCTCGGTGTGGCTGAAGATCTGGATCCAGTTGGGGTGGATGAAGTTCAGGTGGCCGGTGAGGCCCTTGCTGGAGCTGTTGATGCGGCGCGAATCGAGCACCGGGCAGGTGGCCCGGTCGCCCTGCAGCCAGGCGAGCTTGAGCTCGGCCCGGTTCTCGTCAAACAGCTGCGCGATGCTGACCTGGGGCATGGGGTTCCCACCCGGCGATCGTGCGCTGGAGGTCCGCGGCGTCCGCGGCGGCCGCCAGCCGGCCGCGCATGTCGCGGTCGCTGAACATCTCGGCGAGCTCGGAGAGGATCTGCAGGTGCACGTCGGTGGCCTTCTCCGGCACGAGCAGGACGAACACCAGGTTGACGGGGTTGCCGTCCGGTGCCTCGAAGGGGATCGGCTGGCGGATGCGCACGAAGGCGCCGGCGGCTTCCTTGAGGCCCTTCACCCGGCCGTGCGGCACCGCCACCCCGTGCCCGAGTCCCGTGGAGCCGAGCCGCTCGCGCGCGAACAGGCTGTCGTAGACGATGGAGCGCGACACGCCGATGGAGTTCTCGAACAGCAGGCCTGCCTGCTCGAACACCCGCTTCTTGCTGGTGACATCCAGGTCGTGGATGACGCGCTCCACGGGCAGAAGACGGGACAGCAGGCTCATGGGGGATACGCCTCCGGTGGGCGGTCGATGCCCTAGATCGACTTGCGCAGGTTGACCGGCAGGATCTGGAGCGACTCGCGGTACTTCGCGATGGTCCGGCGCGCCACCACGATGCCCTGCTTGCCGAGTATCTCGGAGATCTGGCTGTCGGACAGCGGCTTGCGCGTGTCCTCCTCGCCCACCAGCTGCTTGATGAGGGCGCGGATCGCCGTGGCCGAGCACGCCCCGCCCGTGTCGGTGGTGACGTGGCTGCCGAAGAAGTACTTGAGCTCGAAGATGCCGCGCGGGGTGAACATGAACTTCTGGGTGGTCACGCGCGAGACGGTGGATTCGTGCAGCCCGAGCAACTCGGCGATCTCGCGCAGCACCAGCGGGCGCATGGCCACCTCGCCGTGCTCGAAGAAGTGGCGCTGCCGGTCGACGATGCACTGGGACACGCGCAGGATGGTGTCGAAGCGCTGCTGGACGTTCTTGATCAGCCACTTCGCCTCCTGCAGCTGGCTGGCGAGCTGCTGGTGGCTGGCGTCGCGGTTGCGCGACAGGATGTCCGCGTACATGCGGTTCACGCGCAGCTTGGGCATGGCGTCGGGGTTGAGCGAGGCCACCCACATGCCCTTGACCTTGCGCACGATCACGTCGGCCACCACGTAGCGCGCCTCGTCGCCGGAAAAGCGGGAGCCGGGCCGGGGGTCGAGGCCGATGATCATGCGCTGCACCTCGCGCAGCGTGTCGTCGTCGCACTTGAGCGCCTTTTTCAGGCGGGCGTAGTCGCGCGAGGCGAGCGCGTCGAGGTGCGTGCGCACCACGAGCAGCGCGTGATCGCGGAACGGCGTGTCGGGGTCCATGGCGAGCAGTTGCAGCTCGAGGCATTCGCCCAGGCTGCGGGCGCCGATGCCGGCGGGTTCGAGCTGCTGAACGTGGCGCACGGCCACCAGCAGGTCGTCCTCGTCCACGTCCATCTCCTCGGGCAGCGCGTCGGCAAGCTCGGCGAGGTCGGTCTTCAGGTAGCCGTCGTCGTCCAGCGAGTCCACGATCACCGCCGCGAGCTGCTTGTCGCGCGTGGGCATGGGCATCATGTTGAGCTGCCAGAGCAGGTGCTCGCGCAGGCTCGGCGCGTTGGCGGCCACCTGCGGGTAGTCGGAGTCCTCGCCGTCCGGCGCCTGGCCGCTGCCATAGCTGCCCTCGTCGGTCCAGTCGGGTTCGTCGGGTCCGTCGGCGTCGGCGCTGGCCGTGGAGTCGGCCACCTCGGGCATCTCGGGGCGCGAGTCGTCGTGGTCATCGGCCACGGTCTCGGCAGGTGCGCTGTCGCCACTGGGGGCGCCGTCACCCTCGAAAGGGCTCTCCGATGCGGACTCGGGCGGCGTCTCGCCCGGGGCAGCCACCACGGCCGGTGCGTCCTCGTCCTCGTCCTCCCGCTCGAGCAGCGGGTTCTCCTGGAGGAATCGTTCGAGCTCCTGGTTCAGCTCGAGGGTGGAGAGCTGGAGAAGGCGTATGGACTGCTGCAGCTGGGGGGTCAGCGTCAGGTGCTGCGACAGCTTTAGCTGCAGGGAGGGCTTCATGGGGACCGCCGCGGGCGCGGGGAGGCGACTCGGGACCTAGGTGACACAGGACGCGGATTCGGCCACGTTCGACCGGCTAGAGCCTAAAGTGCTCGCCCAAATAGACTTTTCGGACGGCTTCATTATAGACGATCTCCTCGGGATGACCGCAAGCAAGCACCGATCCATCGTTGATGATGTAGGCCCGGTCGCAGATGCCGAGGGTTTCGCGCACGTTGTGGTCGGTGATCAGCACCCCGATGCCGCGGTCCTTGAGGAAGCGGATGATCCGCTGGATCTCGATCACGGCGATGGGGTCGACGCCGGCAAAGGGCTCGTCCAGCAGGATGAAGCGCGGCTCGCTGGCGAGCGCCCGGGCGATCTCCACCCGGCGGCGCTCGCCCCCGGACAGGCTCACCGCCGGGCTGTTGCGCAGGTGCACCACGTGCAGTTCGTGCAGCAGCGCGTCGAGGCGCTCGTCCACCTGGTCGCGCGGCAGGTCGTTGAGTTCCAGCACGGCGCGCACGTTCTCGGCCACCGTGAGCTTGCGGAAGATGGACGGTTCCTGGGGCAGGTAGGACAGCCCGAGCCGGGCCCGGCGATGGATGGGCAGCCGGCTGACGTTGCGGCCATCCAGGAAGATGTCGCCGCCGTCCAGGGGCACGAGGCCGACGATCATGTAGAAGCAGGTGGTCTTGCCCGCGCCGTTGGGCCCCAGCAGGCCCACCACCTCGCCGCTGCGCACCTCGAGCGACACGTCCTTCACCACGTGGCGCGCCTTGTAGCGCTTCTTGAGCGATGCTGCCCGCAGGTCCGAGACGGCGGCCTGCGCGGCGGGCGCGTTCACGGCTTGCCCCGGGACAGGTCGGTGGAGGGCTTGAGCGGGGACCCCGGCGGGGCGGGGGGCGCGGTGCCCGGGGCGGCCGTGCCGGACCCCGGCTCGCCGGGCCTGGGCTTGGGCTGGATCACGGCGCGCACGCGCCCGCCGCCGGCACCGCCCTGCGCCTGCGCGCTGCCGGCCGAGCCGTTGACCTGGAAGAACTCGGTGGTGGCGTTGTAGGAGATGTAGTCGCCGCGGACCTCGTCGCCGCCCTTGGTGAGACGCGCCGCATTGAACATCTGCAGCAGGTCCTTGCGGCCGTCGAACTCGAGCCGCTCGGCGAAGCCGTCGATGTACTCGTCCACCCCGTCGCGCTTCTGCCGGAAGGTGGCCGGGCGGCCCCAGGCAATGCCGTAGCTGAAGCCCTCTGCGTCCTGGCGCACCAGGATGCGATCGCCGCGCAGCTGCAGCGTGCCCTGGGTCACCACGACGTTGCCCTCGAACACGGACTCCTTCTTCGTGTCGTCCACGAGCATGCGGTCGGCCTCGATGTTGAGCGGCTTCTGCCGGTCGGCCTTCTCGGCGGCTGCGGCGCCGGCCAGCGCGGCGAGCGAGGCCGCGAGCAGCAGCTCAGCGGCGCGCGGGAAGTGGCGAGGCCAGGGGGCCGTCATATTCGACCTTCACTTTCGAGAGCAGCTTCAGGGTCCGGGCGCGGTTGTCGAACTCCATGCCGACGGCGCGGGCCTTCAGGGTGCCGCGGGTCATGGCCACCGGCTTGTCGGTGCGCGCCAGGTCGCGATCGGGAACGATGTGCAGGAAGTCGGTGGTCAGGCCGAGGGCCGGCTCGTCCGCGTAGGCGTCCCGGTCGATGCGCACCTTGCCGGTGAAATATACGTTGTCCCCGTTGCGCGACACCAGCGCGCGGTCGGCCGTGGCATGCACGGGCGCGGCCGGTGGCGCGTAGTGGAAGAACTCGGGATCCTCCACCTGCGTGCTGTCGTCGTCGGGGTAGTGGACCATGCGCCGGCCGTTGAGGGCGTGGCGGCGGGTTCCGTCGGGGTAGAGCTTGACGGCGCCGAAGCCCTCCACGATCACGTCCGGGTCGTGGCGGGTGCTGCCATCGCGGGGCACGGGCGGCGGCTGGACCTTCTGGTCGAGCCAGGACGTGAGGCCGGCGAGCAGCGCCAGGAACAGCGCCGGATACCAGCGCACCAGCCGGTCTGTGAGCGGCACGCTCATCGGGAAGCCCTCCGCGC
>CAZXJW010000275.1:0-4814 GCA_964641005.1 uncultured Rhodocyclaceae bacterium | reverse complement strand
TCATGCTCACCGAGGAGGCCCACCACATGTTCGTGGGCGAGACCGGCGTGGGCCGGGTGGTGAAGCGCACGCTGGAAGTGATGAAGGAACTGGGCACCGACGACCCCGCCGCCATCCGCGCCGCGGGCGCCATCGACCTGCCCACCATCCAGCGCTACCTCAACTTCTGGTTCACTTCCTCGCTCGACCTGTTCGGCTCCGAGGTCTCGTCCAACGCGGCCTCGAGCTTCGCCAACGGCATCAAGGGCCGCCCCGACGAGTCGCAGTACGAGGACCACGACTGCCGCGCCACCACCTTCGCCCTCGACACGCCCCAGGGCCGCGAGGACGTGCCCATGCGCAACGCCATGAACGAGGTGATGCGCGAGTCCTACATCAAGGACTGCGAGATCGGCGTGAAGCGCTGGAACCTCGCCATCCAGCGCGCCGGGCACGAGCCGCGCCTCACGCTGCCCAGCCCGCGCTTCCACCGCTCCATCGGCGTGTGGGCCGGGCTGCCCGTGGATCCCGCCGGCAACCTGATGGACGCCGCCGAGCACGCCCGCCGGCTGCCCGAGTGGCTGCCCTCGGAATCGGACCGTGCCTTCGTGCGCAGCCTCATGCAGCGCGTCACCGAGCCGGGCAAGATGGCCGCGTGGATCGCTCCGCCGGATCGCGGCATCAACAACCTGCCCGTCGACTACGAATACGTCAGGCTGCAGTAGCGCGCCCGACGGAGGCGCCCTCAGGTCTTGCCTTCCGCCCTGCGCATCGCCTCGATCGCCTCCGCGAAGGCCGACGAGCCCGGCAGGTTCGAGCCCCCGTCCACGCCCAGCACCGTGCCGGTGACGTAGGCCGCCAGCGGCGAGGCGAGGAACACGGCGGCCTGGCCGATCTCGTCCACCGTGCCGTAGCGGCCCAGCGGGATCGCGGCGCTCTGCCGCGCCTCGAACTCGCCGCCGCCCAGACGGCGCATGCCCTCAGTGCCGGAAATGGGCCCCGGCACGATGCTGTTGGCGCGGATGCCGTACTTGCCCCACTCCAGCGCCAGGTTGCGCATCATCATGTCGATGCCCGCCTTGGCCGCGCCCACGTGCACCTGGTAGGGGTGCGGCACCCAGGCCATGCCCGCGGAGATGAACAGCACGCAGCCGCGCGTGCGCTTCAACTGCGCGAAGGCCGCGCGCGTGGCGTTGAAGGAGCCCAGCAGGTCGATGTCCACCACGGTCTTGAAGCCGTTGGGCGACAGCTCCTCCGCCGGGATCGGGAAGTTGCCCGCCGCCCCGCACACCAGCACGCCGATGGGCCCCAGCGCCGCCTCGACGTTGCCCATCACCGCCTCCAGGCGTGCGTAGTCGCGCACGTCGGCCGCCTCGGCGTGCACCTTCGCGCCGAGCGCGCGCAGTTCCACGGCCGCCGCGTCCAGCCGCTCCTGTCGTCGCCCGCAGATGGCCACCGAGGCCCCCAGGGCGGCGAAGTTGCGCGCGATGCCCAGGTTGATGCCCGAGCCTCCGCCGGTGACGAACACGGTGGTGCCTTCGAACAGCCGTTTCGGGAAGAAGTCCTGCACGAGCATGGTGGGTCCCCGGGTGGGTGATGAGTTCAGGCCGCGGCCGGCACGGCGCGCGCGGCGAAGATGCGCGACAGCGTGTCGCCCAGGCCGCGCACCTCGGCCCCTTCCAGGATGCCGTGGGCGGCCAGCGCCTCGTGAAGCCGCGGCAGGTGGTAGTGCGGCACGGCCGGATAGAGGTGGTGCTCCACGTGGTAGTTCACGTGGTGCGGGAAAAGGAAGAAGCGCGCCAGCGGACCGGCCAGCGTGGTGCGGGCCGCCGTGAGCGGCGAGGAGAAGTCGGTGGTGGCGCCGTGCTCGCAGATGGCGCGCAGCCGCAGGATCGCCTGCAGCACGGTGACCAGCGGCACCACCCACAGCACCACGTAGTGCCAGCCCCAGCCGGTGGCGAAGGCCGCCGCGGGCACGGCCACGTGGAATCCCAGCACCACCCAGCGGTCGCGCCGCGCCGCGGCACGCAGCGCCGGGCTGGTGTCTCCCAGCGGGCGCGACGCCTTTCCCGTGTCCGCATTGGCGGCAGGCGCACCGAAGAAGTAGGCGTAGGTCTTCCAGGCCGTGAGGCCGGCGAGGTCGCGCGCCAGCTTGTGCAGCAGGTAGGCGCGACCTCGCGGGTAGCCGCCGTGCAGCGCGATGTCCGGATCCTCGGGACCGTAGAGATGGTTGTGGTGCAGCCTGTGCGTGACGCGGTAGGTGCACATGGACAGCCCCGGCAGCGTGGCGCAGACCCGCCCCGCGAAGTCGTTGAGCCGGCGCGACTCGAACAGCCGGTAGTGGGCCGCCTCGTGGGCCAGCACGAACAGCGCGTGCGCCAGCGGCGCCATGAGCACGATGGCGATCAGTGCCGCCCACCAGGACCAGAAGGCGATGGCGAAGGACGCCACCAGCGCGATGAGCCCGAAGGTCTGCGCCAATGCCAGCGTGGAGCGCCATGGGTCGATGCGCACGAGCGGCGCGAGCACCCCGCGCGGCAGTCGCCTGCGCACGTCGTCGCGGAACTCCTCGCCGCTGCCGGCCGCCGCCTCCATGACCCTTCCTCCCGGAGAAACGGGCTGCTCCAGCCGGTGGCTGCGCATCCCGAGCGCGGCATCGTGCAAGGTTTCGTGCGGCCAGGCAACGGCCGCGCGAGGGCTCCCCGCGGCCCGGCGTCCACGCGGCCGGCGTCGCGGCGGCGCCGGGCTCGCCGACCCTAGCGGCGGGTCGGCGCGTGCCGACGCAACAGCGGAGTGCCGCCCGCCTCCACGGATCGATGCAGCAGGTCCGCAGCCAGCAGGCTCGCCACCCAGGCGCCCATCAGCCCGACCCGTGCCACATCGCCGCGCCCCGGCGCCATGCGCTCCACCAGTGCCCCCGTAAGCAGCAGCACGGGGTAGTGCACGAGGAACAGGTCGTAGGACGCGCGGCTGAGTCGCTTCAGCACGCGGCCGGGCAGGCGCGGCAGCCGCGGCCCGTGCTGCATGCCCGCGGCGAGCAGCACGGCCACCACGCCGGCCAGCGCCACCCGCGACCGCCACTGCACCAGCAGTGCCGCCGACCACACGGCCACCATCAGTGCGGTCACGAGCCCGCGTCGCGGCAGGGCCGGCCACCAGTGCGCGAGCACGCCCAGCCCGTAGGCCCCGAAGAAGTACCCCGCCCACAGGTCCTGCCGCGGATCGCGATTGAGCACCAGCAACGACGCACTGACCGCGAGCAGCAGCACGGCCACCGCGACGGCGGGCGCGGCGGCGCGTGTCGCGGCGGCCGCGCGCCCGGCCATCCACCCGAGCAGCAGCAGCACGGCGTAGAGCTGGAAGTCGATGGACACGTACCACACGCCCGTGGACAGGGCCGGAACGCCCGCGAGGTCCTGCGCCAGCAGCAGGTGCGCGGCGACCTGCACGAGGGTTGCAGGACCGGGCGTATCCGGGTCGTCACCGAGCGCCCGCGCGGCCGCGGCGCAGGCGATGGCGGCCACGAGAGCCACGGCATAGGGTCGCGCGAGCCGCAGGTAGCGATGCCAGAGACGAGCGCCGATCGCACGGGCCCCGGGTTCGCCCCGCAGGCGCCCCGGCGCCGGCCAGATCGTGCGTGCCGCCAGCAGGCCGCCGATCACGAGGAACACCTGCACCGCCACGGCCCCCTCGTCCCGGATCCAGGCCGCGAGGCTGCCGGGCTGGATGCCGATGGACCGGGCCATGGGGCCATAGGACAGGAAGTGGTGCCACACGATCGCCTGCGCGGCCGACACCTTCAGGGCATCGACGCCGCCGAGCGTCCTGCGGTCGCGCGGCACGCCCGGCACGGGCGTCAGGCCGCGACGCGCGACGAGAGATGGGCCAGCGCCTCCGCGACCTGGTCCACCAGGATCAGGCACACCTCGTCGGGCCCGATGGACTCCAGCGCGCGGTCGATGGCCACGAACTCGCCGCGGATCTCCTCCACCACCTCGGTGCGCGAAGCGCCCCGCAGGCCCTCGCGCAGCAGCGCGATCACCTCGCCGTCGGCGCGGCCGCGCTGGGCCGCATCCTGGTAGAGGATCACCGTCTCGAAGCAGCGCCCCGCGATGCGGGCCTGCTCCCGGATCTCGTCGTCCTGGCGATCACCGGCGGCGCTGATCACCAGCGTGCGGCGCCTCGCGGGCATGGCCAGGATGGCTTCCACCAGCGCGGCGATGGCGTCGGAATTGTGGCCATAGTCGGCGAACACCGTGGCGCCGCGATGACGGAACTCGTTGAAGCGCCCGGGGGCCGCCGCGGCGTCGCCGCTGAAGCCGGCCAGCCCCCGCTCGATGGCCTCCCAGCCGATGCCCACGGCCCAGGCGGCAGCCACCGAGGCGAGCACGTTCTCGACCTGGAAGGCGACGGCGCCACCGCGCGTGAGCGGGATGCGTTCGAGCGCTATGCGGCGTTCCTCGCGTTCGCCCTGCGCCGCCACCAGGTCGGCCCCGTCGGTGAACAGCACGCGCCGCCCGCGCGCCCGGTGCCCGGCCATCACCGGCAGGGTGCCATCCCGGGCGAAGAAGATCACCGCTCCGGGACAGTGCGCGGCCATGGCGGCCACCCGCGGGTCGGCGGCGTTCAGCACCGCCGTGCCGGCGGGCGCCACGTTCTGCACGATCACCGACTTGAGGACCGAGAGCTCCTCCACGGTGTGGATGTAGTTCAGCCCGAGGTGGTCGCCCTTGCCCACGTTGGTGACCACGGCCACCTTGCAGCGGTCGAAGGCCAGGCCCTCGCGCAGGATCCCGCCGCGCGCGGTCTCGAACACCGCGGCGTCCACGTCCGGG
>CAZXJW010000274.1:0-4825 GCA_964641005.1 uncultured Rhodocyclaceae bacterium | reverse complement strand
TGGCCAGGCCGATCACCAGCAGCGTGATCATGCCCACCATCAGGAACTTGCCCATGAAGGAGAAATCCTTCTTAACGGTGGTGGCAATGGTGCTCATGGCGAGCATCACGCCGCCCGTGCCCACGGCGGCCAGACCGATGAGTTGAGGACCGTTCTTCATGGACAGGGCCACCGACAGCACGGGCCCCAGGAAGGCACCCATGAAGAAGGTGAACCCCAGCAGCAGCCCGACGCCCAGGCCACCGTTGCGGTTGCGGGCGATGCCGAGCTGGAAGCCGATCATGGCGCCCAGCATGACGAGCGAGGCGATGATCGGGTGCTTGAAGAACACCGGCGCGATCTGGACGCCCACCACGGCACCGATGAAGGTCGGCACCATCGTGAGGGCCAGCAGCAGGTAGGTGTTGCGCAGGACCTTGTTGCGCTCGGCCGGCAGCGACCCGGCGCCTGCGGTCATGACACGAAGGTCAGGTTGCATGGAGCATTTCCCCCCAAAGGGCGGTTGAAGACGGACGTAAGACTATGGGAACGGCCCGGGAGTTTCAAACCCTATGTTTCGTAGGGAAAACGGGCCGACGGGGTGGTGGGCTATGATCGCGCCGGCCCGCCCCCCCGTCCGGGAGGCCGTGCGGGCCCGCGGAGGGTTGGCAGAGCGGCTTAATGCGGCGGTCTTGAAAACCGTTGTGGGGCAACCCACCGGGGGTTCGAATCCCTCACCCTCCGCCAGAGCGCTCAGGCGCGCTTGAGCGCCGCCCCGTTGCCCCGTTTGGATGCAGGGGGCGGGTTGCCGCGCCGGGGCAGGGTCTCTCGACCGGAGGCCTGGATGCGCAGGCGCTGGTAGAGCTCCGGTCGCCGCGCCTTGAGCAGCGTGATCACCTCCACGTCGCTGCGGTTCAGCCGGCCGATGTCGATGCCTTCGATGTGCACCACCCTGAGCAGCTTCTGCACGGGCTTGGGCATGGCGCGGCCGCTTTCGTAGCGGGACCCGCCGCTCTGGGTGACGCCGAGCATCCCCCAGAACTCCTGCTGGTTGAGACCGAGCTTCTGGCGAAGCTCGCGCGGATTGGGCAGCTTCTCGGACGATTTCATGATCGTTGACCAATCGGTATGCGGGCCGGATGCCCGCGAACGATCGTTTGTCCGGCCTGCCGGCCAACAAGTTCCGCGCCGCAATACTCCCGTGATCCGGCCCCGCTCAGGGACGGCGCCAGGCGATCCCGTACTTCGCGTAGATCCGCTCGATGGTGCCGTCGGCCATGAGGCGGTCGAGGGCTTGGTTGACGGTGTCCACCATGGCCTGGTCCGCGCGCCGCAGGCCCACGGCCAGCGTCCACGACATGTCCTCCTCGCCGTCGTAGGCATGCACGAAGCGGATCGGGCTGGAGGGGTTCTGCTTGAGGTACCACTGGATCTTGTTGAGCGAGATGGCGCCGCCGGCGATCTCGTTCTTCTCCAGGTCCTCGATCAGGTCGTCCTCGAAGGCGTAGGGCGAGGTCATCCAGCCGCGCTTCTGCAGGATCACGCTGGGCATGGAATTGACCATGGTGCCGATCTTCTTGCCCGGAACCACGGTGCGGAAATCCGTGAGCGCGTCGTGACCCGCGCCGATGGCGAGCGCCACGCCGCCGCGGGCGTAGGGCCTGGAGAGCTTCACCTTGGACTCGTCCTCGTAGCCCTGGACGATGAAGTCCATCTTGGCGTCGCAGTCCACCAGCTTGGCGCGGTAGCTGGGGATGATCCACTTGGCCTCGAAGCCCAGGCCCATGGCCTTTGCCAGGGCCTCGCCGAGCTCCCACTGGAAGCCCCGCACCGCACCCTTCTCCTTGGCGAAGGGCAGTGCGTCGGGATGGGCACAGATGGAAAAGCTGCCCAGTTCGCGCGCCTCGGCCAGGGTGCGGGCCTGGGTGGCGAACGGGGCGAGCAGCGCGCACGCGAGCAGCGCGGCGCAGGTGGAACGCAAGGCGGTCATGGGTTCTCGTTGGGCTTGAGCTTGCGGATGAAGCCGACGATCTCGCGGATCTGGTCGTCGGTGAAGGCGCCGCTGAACGCGGCCATGCGACCCGGCTTGCCGTTGCGGATGCGGTTGAACAGGTACTCGTCGGAGTTGGGGTTGTCCATGAGCTGGGGCCCCTTGCCCTGCTTGCGGCCGTAGTCCTCGTGGCAGAAGCCGCAGATGTTGCGGAAGGTACCCTTGACGTCGAAGGGGGGCGGGGTGGCCGGCGCCTCGTCGGCGGCGCGGGCGCCCATGGCGCCGCACACCAGCAGCGCGGCGGCGAGGGCGGTGAGGCGGTTTCGGAGTGTGTTCATCGACTTGTCGGTGTTGGCGTCGGGGGAGGCGGGGGCCGCTCCCGTCAACGCGCGAGCCCGTGTTCGGGGTTACAGAAACGAAAAAGGCGGGGGCCGGAGCCCCCGCCTTCCCTGGAGCCTGCGCTCCGGTGGACGCGCTTACTGCAGCGCGAACACCTTCAGGACACCGGCGTCCTTGGGCATGCTCACCCAGGGCTCGCCCCACAGTTCGCCGTAGGCATCGCCCACCAGCGAGCCGAAGCCCGTCATGGTGGCCACGTACTGCTTGCCCTTGGCCATGTAGGTGATGGTGCCGCCGTTGTGCCCCTGGCCGTTGTTGTGGCGCCACAGGACCTTGCCGTTGGAGGCGTCGACCGCGCTGAACCAGCCATCGGCCTCGGGGATGAAGAGCAGGTTGCCACCGGTGGCCATCAGGCCGCCGTGCGGGGGCACCTTGAACTTCATTTCCCACTTCACCTTGCCATTGATCGGGTCACGCGCGCGGATGTGGCCGCGGGCCGGACCGTCCTTGGGCGGTTCGAAGGTGAAGTTGGCGCCGATGTTCAGCTGGGCCATGGGCTCGAGGATCGGGGTGGTCTTGACCACTTCCAGGTCCATGCACCACTCGAAGCCGACCTTGTACAGCAGGCCGGTCTTGGGCGAGTAGGCACCCGAGTTCCAGCTGTAGCCGCCTGCGATGGCCGGGCACAGGTTGGCGTGCTTGCCTTCCTTCAGGTCGCGGCGGCCCACCAGCGTGCCGTCGGGCTTGATGTCCTGCACGAAGTTGATGTTGTCGACGCCCTTGTAGACGTTGACGGGCTTGCCCGTGCGGTCGAAGACGAACACGAAGCCGGCCTTGGTCGGGTGCACGACGTACTTCTTGCCGCCCTGCTCGACCATCATCAGTTCGCCGGAAGCCGGGTCGTAGTCCCACGCGTCGTGGGGCAGGACCTGGTGGTAGCCCTTGAGCTCGCCCGTGTCCGGGTTGAGCAGGATCACCGAGGAGGTGTAGAGGTTGATGCCGGGGCGCGGGCCCTTGGTCATCCACTCGTCGCCGGCCCAGTCGTACAGCGGAGCCGGGTTGCCGGTGCCCCACCAGACGGTGTCGGTCTCGGCGTCGTAGGAGCCGGGCATCCAGCCGCCGCCACCGCCGGTCTTCCAGGAGTCGCCGCCCCAGGTGTCGCGACGATCGGAGGCAGTGCCTTCGTTGCCGCCCACCACGAAGAACTTCCAGGCTTCCTTGCCCGACTTGGCGTCCACGCCGAAGATCGGACCGCGCCAGGGCCACTCACCGCCCTGCGAACCGATGATGACCTTGTCCTTGACCAGCAGCGGAGCGCCGGTGAAGCCCACGGTCAGCTTCTCGGAGTTGACCAGCTTGGTCTCCCAGTTGAGCTTGCCGGTCTTGGCGTCGATGGCCACCAGCTTGCCGTCCAGGGTGCCCATGTAGACGTTGCCGAAACCGAGGGCGATGCCGCGGTTGTAGGGCGAGTGCGTCTGCTTGGCGACCAGGTCCTCGTTGAGCTTCTGCTTGTACGTCCAGAGGATCTGGCCGGTGGCGCCATCCAGGGCATAGACCTGGTTGTAGGAGCTCGAGTAGTAAAGGACGCCGTCGGCTGCGAGGGGGAAGCCCTGCAGGCCGCGCTGGGCGCGGGAGGCCACGTGCGACCAGGCTTCCTTGAGCTTGCCCACGTTGCCGGAGTTGATCTGGTTGAGGTCGCTGTAGTGCCACGACTTGTAGTCGCCGTGGTAGCTGGGCCAGTCGTTGGCCGAGCGCTTCTGGATGCCCTCGTTCGCCTGCGCGCCGAGCGCGAGGCTGGCGAGCACGGCCACGGAGGCCGTCCTGAGCACCATGCGGGTTTGCCGCTTCATGGATGATTCTCCTCGTCGATGCGCCGGTCGCCCGGCGCGGGCCTTGTTGTCCACGGAGCCTTCTTTGGGGGGAGGCACGCGGGATCCCCGACTGTCGAGCCGCCGGGCGTTGTTCCCGGCAGGTGTCAGCGGTGGCGGGGGACTATACGCGAACGGTCATGGGGCGGCAACGCGGTCGGCGGGGAGAAACCCGAAGCGGTCCAAGGAGTTGTCCAACCGCGTGCTGTCCAGGCGAGGGCTTCCCCGGGGCGCGGTCGGGTCACGCCGCGCGTCCCGATGGTTTGCCCCATTCCCCGGCCCACCGGCATAATCCCGGGATCTCGGGGTGTAGCGCAGCCCGGTAGCGCGCCTGGTTTGGGACCAGGATGTCGGAGGTTCGAATCCTCTCACCCCGACCAGTCTCCCGCGGGCCCGCATCACGCCCGCCGCCGTGCCCGTAGCTCAACTGGATAGAGCACCGACCTTCTAAGTCGGGGGTTGCGGGTTCGATTCCTGCCGGGCACGCCAGTCCTTGATCGTCCAGGGCCTTTTCCGTCACAATCGCGGCCCCTTTCCGGTGTGCGGCGCCCTTCCCGGGCGCCGGGTTCCGGGAACGATGGTGGCTGTAGCTCAGTGGTAGAGTCCCGGATTGTGATTCCGGTTGTCGTGGGTTCGAGTCCCATCAGCC
>CAZXJW010000273.1:0-4836 GCA_964641005.1 uncultured Rhodocyclaceae bacterium | reverse complement strand
GGCCAGTACCTTGTCGTAGCCGAGTTCGCGCAGGCTGTCGTGGAGCGTGCGCGTGAGCTGGCCGATCCGGGCGATCGTGTCGTCGGGAGCCGCCGCCGCGTGCGCCGCGCGGGCGGGTGGCGCCGCCGGCGGCGGCGCGCTGCGCAGGTCGTTCTCCGCGACGATGCTGTCGAACAGCGCCTGCAGTTCGTCGGAATCCTCGCTGCCGCCGCTCATGGCGTCACTCCCGTCTTCTGCAGGATCTTGCCGATCTTCTCGTCCAGGGTGGCGGCGGTGAAGGGCTTGACCACGTAGCCGCTCGCCCCGGCCTGGGCGGCCTCCACGATGTTCTCCTTCTTGGCCTCGGCGGTGACCATGAGCACGGGCAGGTGCTTGAGCGACTCGTCGGCGCGGATAGCGCGCAGCAGTTCGATGCCGGTCATGTTGGGCATGTTCCAGTCCGACACCACGAAGTCGAAGGACCCGGCCTTGAGCTTGGCCAGCGCGGCCACGCCGTCCTCCGCCTCGTCCACGTTGGTGAAGCCCAGCTCCTTGAGCAGGTTGCGGATGATCCGCCGCATGGTGGAGAAGTCGTCCACCACCAGGAACTTCATGTCTTGACTCATGGATGCGTCTCCGGTGCGAAGGGTGTGCGCGGCGTTCGCGGCGCCGTCTCGTTGGTCAGCGGCTCAGGAGCGGTCGAAGCGTGTCGGCCAGCACCGTGGGATCGAACTTGGCCACGTAGGCATCCACGCCCACGGACTTGCCCATGGCGCGGTTGGCTTCCGACGAGAGGGAGGAGTGCATCACCACGGGCACGCCGTCGAACGTCGCGTCGGACTTGATGTTGCGGGTGAGCACGTAGCCGTCCATCTCGGGCATCTCGGCGTCCACCAGGATGACGCTCAGCGCCTCGGACAGCGGCCGGCCCTCTGCACGGGCACGCGCGGCCATGGCCTTGAGGCGCTCCCAGCCCTCCATTCCGTTGTTGGCCTGGTGGTAGCGCACGCCGAGCTTGTCCAGCACCTGCGCGATCTCCTTGCGGGCCACCAGGGAGTCGTCCACGAAGAACACCGTCTGCTCGCGCTCGGCCGAGACCGGCTCGAGTTCGGGGATGGCTTCCTCGCCGAAGGCGTTGGCGAGGATCTGCTCCACGTCGAGGATGGACACGAGCTTGCCGTCGGGCAGTTCCGTGATTGCGGTGATCAGGCCTTCCTGGCCCGACAGCAGGCCCTCGGGGGCCTTCACCTTGTCCCAGTCCACGCGCACGATGCGGTCCACGTCGTGGACGAGAAAGCCCTGGGTGCGACGGCTGTACTCGGTGACCATCATGGTCTCGCAGCTCACCCCCTCGGTGCCGCCGATGTCGATGAACTTGGCGAGGCTGATCACGGGGATGATGTTGCCGCGCAGCGAGATCACCCCCTCGACCCCGTTGGGCATGTTCGGGGTGCGGGTGATGGGCGGGGTCTTGGTGACCTCGCGAACCTTGAAGACGTTGATGCCGAAGGTCTCGCGGGTGCCCAGCGAGAACAGCAGGATCTCCATCTTGTTGGAGCCGGCGAGCTTGGTGCGGGCGTCGACCGCGTCGATCAGGTTGTGGTTTTCCGAGAGGTCCATCGATGGTCCTGCTGCTGGTCGTGCGTTGTCAGGCCGCGGCGCGCTGGGGTCCGCCGAGGCGGCGGGTGAGAACCTCGGCGAGCTTGTGGGGTTCGAACTTCGAGACGTACTCGTCCACGCCCACCGAGCGGCCGAGGTGCTGGTTCTGCATTCCGGACAGGGACGAGTGCATGATCACCGGCAGCCCGGCGAAGCGCGGATCGGTCTTGATGGTCTTGGTGAGCATGTAGCCGTCCATCTCGGGCATCTCCACGTCGGTGAGCACGAGATTCACGAAGTCCCCGATCGGTCGACCGGCGGCCGCGGCCGCCGCGCCGAGGCGATCCAGTTCCTCCCAGGCAAGCCGCCCGTTGATGCAGGAGATGTGCCGCAGGCCCATGGCCTCGAGCGTGCGCGTGATCTGGCTGCGGGCCACCGAGGAGTCGTCGGTGAACAGCACCGTGCGCTCGCCCGAGTGGACGCGCTTGATGCCGCGGTAGAGGTGTTCGTCGTCGTAGCCGCTGGTCTCGGAGAGGATCCTCTCCACGTCGAGCATCATCACGAGGCGGTTGTCCTGGAGTTCGGTCACCGCGGTGACCAGCCCGCCCGTCCGGGCGGTGAGCATCTCCGGGGGCACCTTCATGGCCGCCCAGTCCAGGCGCAGGATGGTGTCCACGGCCTCCACGAGGAAGCCCTGGGTGTGGCCGTTGTACTCGGTCACGATCATGATCTGCGGCGGCGCCTCCACCGGGACACCGGTGTACTTGGCGAGGTCCACCACCGGCACCAGGTTACCTCGCAGGCTCACCATGCCCTCCACCGAGGACGGCATCTCCGGGGCGCGCGTGATCTCGGGGGTGCGCATCACTTCCCGGACCTTGAAGACGTTGATTCCGTACGTTTCCCGGCGACCGGTACGGCTGTCGAGGCCGAGCGAGAACAGCAGGATTTCGAGCTTGTTGGTGCCGGCGAGCTTCGTCCGGGCATCGATGCTCTTCATCAGGTCCGACATTGGCGCGCGGGCTCCGGTTTTGAAATCAATGCATTACGGTATCCGGGCGGCATGCCGACGCAAATCCAACCGGACCTGCGCGGCTTAACGGCAGATCGGGCGCAAAGCTTGAGCGGTGCGTGCCGGCGTGGCGGGCGTGTGGCGCCGAACCGCGCAGTTGTCGGATAATCCGGGTCTTTCCGGCGGCTCACGGCCACCGGCTTCCCGCCACTCACCGCCCGAACGTGGTCGAACTCACCCTCATCCAAGGCACCGCCGGCACCCACGTGGCGCGCGTCCACGGCCAGCCCGTTCTCGAGCTCCCGAGGGACCTCTACATCCCGCCCGAGGCGCTCGAGGTCTTCCTGGAGACCTTCGAGGGGCCGCTGGACCTGCTGCTGTACCTGATCCGGCGCCACAACCTGGACGTCCTCGACATTCCCATGGCCGAGATCACCCGCCAGTACATGCAGTACGTGGAGGCGATGCACGTCCGGCACCTGGAACTGGCGGCGGAGTACCTGCTCATGGCAGCGCTGCTCATCGAGATCAAGTCGCGCATGCTCCTGCCCCGTCCCCCGGTGGCCGGCGGCGCGGAGAGCGACCTCGATCCGCGGGCTGAGCTGGTTCGCCGGCTGCTCGAGTACGAGCAGATGAAGCAGGCTGCGGGACGGCTCAACGACCTGCCCCAGGCCGGCCGCGACTTCGTCACCGTCCAGGCCCACGTGGAGATCGCCGCCACGGTGCGCCTGCCGGACGTGGATCCCGAGGATCTCCGCCAGGCGTGGCTGGCCATCATTTCCCGGGCCCGGGCCAACCGGCACCACCGGGTCACCCGCGAACAGCTGTCCGTGCGCGAACAGATGACCCGTGTGCTGCGGGTCCTGCAGACTGCCCCTTTCGCCGAGTTCCGCGAGCTGTTCAGCATCGAGGGCGGGGTGGCCGAAATGGTGGTCACCTTCCTCGCCATCCTTGAACTGGCCAAGGAAAGCCTCGTGAACGTCACCCAGCAGGCGGCTTTCGCCCCCATTTACGTGCGCCTCAACCATGGACTCACTGCCAACTGACCTCCGAGACGTGAAGATCGCCTTCGAGGCGGCCCTGCTGGCCAGCCCCGAGCCGCTCTCCATCCAGGCCCTGCGACGGCTGTTCGAGGATGAGATCGACGCAGACACCGTGCGGCGCATCCTCGACGAACTGCGCAGCGACTGGGAGGGCAGGGGGGTGGAACTGGTCCCGGTGGCCAGCGGCTGGCGCTTCCAGACGCGGCCCGAGGTACAGCGGGTGCTGGACCGCCTCAATCCGCAGAAGCCCCCCCGTTACTCCCGGGCGGTCATGGAGACGCTCGCCATCATCGCCTACAAGCAGCCGGTCACCCGTGGCGACATCGAGGACGTGCGCGGCGTGTCGGTCGCCACCACCGTGGTCAAGGCCCTGGAGGGGCGCGGATGGGTGGAGGTGGTCGGGCACCGCGAGGTGCCGGGCCGGCCGGCCCTGTACGGGACCACCCGCGCCTTCCTCGATGATCTGGGCCTGCGATCGCTGTCGGAGCTTCCGCCGCTGGAGGAACTGGGGTCCCTCATCGAGGAGGGGGCCGCGCCCGGCGAGTCCGGCGCGCTCGAACTGTCCGGAGACGGCACCGCGGAAGACCGGCAGGAATCCGTCGCGGAACCGACGGATGGCGTGGCGGGCACGGAATCGGCTTCGCAGAATGACAATGCAGTCAACGAGTTGGCGCCGGAGCCTGCCGTTTCGGCGGGCTGACCAGCCGGTCTGCTCGTTTCACCAGGCGAGGAGAAGCGATGAAGTCGGTGCTCGTTGCCAACCCCAAGGGCGGTGCTGGAAAGACCACGCTGGCGACCAACATCGCGGGGGCGCTGGCCTCGCGGGGGGAGCACGTCACCCTGTGGGACCTCGACCGGCAGAAGTCGTCGCTGGCATGGCTCGGCATCCGCCCGCCGGAGTTGCCGCCCATCGGCCGACTGGATGGAGACGACGGCGCCAGTCCCGGCAAGGGCAAGGGCTGGCTGGTACTGGATTCTCCCGCCGGACTCCATGGCAAGAACCTCCAGCATGCCCTGAAGGTGGCCGACCGGGTCGTGGTGCCGGTCCAGCCGTCGCTGTTCGACATGGCTGCGACGAACGACTTCCTCCAGACCCTGCTGGCCGGGCGGTCCCGAGAGGCACGCGTTTCCTGTCGGCTGCTGCGCATGCTGTGCATTCCACGCACGAAGGCGCCCCCGACGCTGGAGGTGTTCCTGTCCCAG
>CAZXJW010000272.1:0-4837 GCA_964641005.1 uncultured Rhodocyclaceae bacterium | reverse complement strand
CATGATGTCCTCACCCCAGACACCCGTGCCACCGGCCCGGATCTTCGCGGCCAGGGTTTCCACGGCCCCCGGCTCGCTGGAGTACTTCGCCGCGACCTCCTTGAGCATCGGGCCGTACTTGCGCTTGTCGATCAGGTGACAGGCGGTGCAGTTGTTCTTCTGGAGCATGCCCTGCAGCTGCTCGCGGTCCGCATGCGCGACCTCCGCGAGGATCGCGAGGCACGTGAAGGACAGCACTGCGGTGAATCGTCGCATCGATGGACTCCGGCAATGGGGGATGTACTCGAAGACTACAGGCAAAAAAAAACGCGCTGCCCGAAGGCAGCGCGTTGCGAGGCACGGATCAGTTCGGCGTGACGCGCCAGATGACGTTGTTGCCCTCGTCGGCCACGTACAGGTCGCCATCAGGCCCCTGCACGAGGGAGCGGAAGCGACCGGCGAAGGTGGGCCACAACAGGGCCTCGCCCTTGGCGGACTTGCCGTCCTTTGCCACGTCGAGGATGTCGATGCGGTTGCCCACGGGCGTGCCGTGGATGCCGATGCCAGCGTAGCCAACGGCGAGGCGACCGTTCCACTCACCCCACTTCGCGCCCGTCAGCCACGTCGACCCGAACATGCCCTGGGACAGGCCGTTGTTGTTCCAGGCCGGCTTCAGGGCATTGGGGTAGGTCTTGGTGTCGGTCATGGGCATGAAGGCCGCGCGCTCCTTCGGATCCATCGCACCCATCTGGTTGGGCGAATAGCCGCAGTAGTCGTCGGGGCAATCCTTCCGGCCCCCCACGTTGGGACGCGGATCCCAGCCGGCGTTGCCGCCGTTCTCGAGCTTGGTCACCTCGTCGCTGTGCCACGGACCGTTCTCGGACGTGAACGGCTCGTTGGTACCCGGACGGAAGGAGATGCCCTGCGGGTTGCGGTGGCCGTAGGTGAACACGCGCGCGTCGAAGCCGGCGGGCGGCTTGTTGCCGGGCGCAGCCTTGCCGTTGCGGTCCACGCGCAGCACCTTGCCGCCGAGCTCCGTCGGATGCAGCGGCCGGGCGCCGTTGTGATTGTCGCCGGTGGTCACGTACAGGAAACCATCGCCGGGGTTGAAGCGGATGCGGCCGCCGTTGTGCGCGCCCGGGCCGCCGAAGGGATGCTTGGAGGCCTTCGGCTTGTAACCGATGTCGGAGATGATGTCCGTGCGGTCGGACACGCTCGAGAACGATCCGTCCACCTTGAACCGCATCACGACGTTGCTGAAGCCTCCGTAGATCCGGTTCGGGCCCTTGGAGCTGGAGTAGAGGTAGACGTAGCGGTTCGACGCGAACTCCGGATCGACGGCGACGCCCATCACGCCGGCCTGGCCATCGCAGAACAGATCCTCGCCCGTGCCGGCGAAACCGGAAGAACCCGAGATGCCATAGAGGTTGTTGATCTGTCCGGAGGGCAGGCGCACGGAAAGACCCTTGCACTTCTGGGTGAAGAACATGGTGCCGTCCTGCAGGAAGGCCATGTCCCAGGGAAGCTCGAGTCCCTTCACGATTGGTTCAGCCGACACCGTGGGCGAAGCCGCGGATGCACCACCCGACCCCAGAAGGGCCAGGACTGCCACGAACGCGGGAACCAGCCGGACGCGCTTCACACCGCGCGAAGCCGCGGCGGACGGGGACGCAGAGTTCGAAATGTCCGTCATTTGTTTTTCACTCCTCCTGAATGCGTTGTTCGCAAACCCCGACGAGCGGATGCATCGAAAGGGCAGCGGACGCTATCACGCGTCATCGGGAGGAACAATCATCCTCGGACGCTTGCTCGACCGACCGGGAAAAACTCTCGATCACGATCGGGAAGCAAGCAGAAGTCGACACGACGTCATGGTCGCGCGCAGACCGCGCGAAGGATCACGCGTCGAAGTTGCGCATGAGACGGCCGGGACGCACGTTCGCATCGCGCGGACCCTCGCCATCGGCGACCCGCACGCCATTCACCCACACGCCGTGCACGCCCTTTCCGGGCGTGACGAGGCGCAGAGCGCCACCCGGAAGATCCGCGCAACGCCGCGCCGGACCGCGACCCACGGTGGCAGGATCGAACAGCAGAAGGTCCGCCGCCATGCCAGGTGCGATGCGGCCGCGACCGCGCATGCCGAAGGCCTCGGCGGCATCCGCCGTGAGGCGCCGCACCGCGCGCTCCATGGGCATCACGCCCAGGTCGCGCGACCAGTGACCCAGCAGGTGCAGGCCGAAGCCCGCATCGCAGAGAAACTCGAGATGGGCGCCCGCGTCCGACAGCGAGACCAGCGCATCCGGGTCGCACAGCAGCCGGCCCACGGCCTCCTCGTCGGCGTTGAGCAGGGTGGCGAAGAACTCGGTGGCGAGGTCCTCCGACAACGCGAGATCGATCATCCAGTCGAAAGGCCGCGCACCCGCCTCGCGGGCGCACTCCGCCACGCTGCGGCCCTCGAAGCGCGCGTTGGCGGCATCGCGCGCCTTGAGCACGAACATGCGCTGCCACTCGCCGTTGAACATGCGCCGGGCGCGCACGGAGAGTTCACGGTCGAGCGCGTCGCGGAACTCAGGACTGCGCAGCAGCGCCACGTACTCACGCGGCTCGCGCGCCTCCATGGCGGGACGCCATGCCGTGAGGCCCTCGAACACGTAGGGGGCCTCGAGGGTGAACTCGAAGGTGAGCGGGCAGGCGGAGACGGCGCCGTACATGCGGTGGCCGCGCGCCGTGGCGGCGCTGATCGCCCCCAGGTCCTCGAACACGCCCTCGGGCGTCACGGAGCTGTGCAGCAGCGCCGCCACGATGAAGGGCCGGCCGCTGCGCGCGGCGAGCGACTCCAGGAAAGGCACGGGCGTGCCGTTGCCCTTGGTGATCATGAGGCGCGCATGGCTGCCGCGCAGCGTGTCGGCCAGCGCCTCGAGTTCGCGCGCCTCCGCCAGGCGCGAGGGCATGGGCACGCCGTGCTCGCCGTTGTGCTGCGGCGAGGAGGTGGTGGAAAAGCCCACTGCACCCGCGGCCACGGCCTCGGCAACGAGGCCCTGCATGCGCCCGATTTCGGCATCGGTGGCCCCGCGCCGCGTGGCGTCCTCGCCCATCACCCAGGTGCGAACGGACGAGTGGCCCACGAAGGCGGCAACGTTGGGCACGGTACCTCGGCGCTCGAGCACGTCCAGGTACTCGGGAAAGGTCTCGAAGTCCCAGGCAATGCCGTTCTCCAGGGCCGGCAGCGGCATGCCCTCCACGTGGGTGAGGTTGCGCATGGTCAGGCCGCGATGCTCGGGGCGGCAGGGCGCGATGGTGAAGCCGCAGTTGCCCATGACCACCGTGGTCACGCCCAGCGCCGGCGAGGGCGACAGCGCCGGGTCCCAGGTGACCTGGGCATCGTAGTGGGTGTGGGTGTCGATGATGCCGGGCATGAGGGCGAGCCCGCCGGCCCGGACGACCTGACGTCCCTCGGGAAGCCCCGGTCCGACGGCGGCGATGACGCCATCGCTTACGGCCACGTCGGCGTGCACGGGCCGCGCACCGGAGCCGTCATGGAGAAGGACATCGTGGAAGGTCAGGTCGTGCATGGCAGTTCTCTGGCTCCGTTGTCGTGCGCCGCGGTGGCGGCGATGGGAGGCGCCGAGAGCCTGCCCTGCGGGGTGTCCGCGGCGGGGGCCGGGCGGCGCCGGAGGCGCGATGTTACGCGCGCGGACCGGCGGCTAGAATCGGGATGCCATGTCCAAGCCCGATCGCCCTGCGCGCACCGCTGCGCTGCTGCTCGCCGCCGCCGCCCTGTCCTGCCACGCCGCCCGCGCCGCTCCCGCCGACGGCGTTCCGGCGGCCCCACCGCGCGACGCTGCGGAGAAGGTGCAGGAGGGCAACGTGAAGAACTGGATCGAGTACTACCAGCGAACGCGCCCGCCGCCCGCGAAACCGGCTGCCGGAGCGCCGGAGACGCCGCCGCAGCAGCCAGCCGCCACGCCCGGACCGGCGCCCGCCACCGCCCGGCCCGATTAGGGCGTCGCCGGATCCGACAGGGGCGCCGACCGGCCCGCGTGGCGCGCGCCCCGGATGCCGCTCAGTGCGACCGTTCCTCCGGCGGGACCGGCGGCGCCGGGGGCGCGACGGAGGGCGCCTCTTCCGCGTGCGAGTCCTTGCCGTGCGTGAGGTAGAGGGCCACCCCCACCAGCGCGATGGCCCCGCCGAGGTAGAGCAGGTCGAGCACGTTCTGCATCTTCATGCGCACGGCGTGCTCGAACAGCTTCACGATCAGGATCATCAGGATCACCTTGGCGAGCCGGTTCTTCAGGTCGTCGAGGCTCTCGATCACCAGGATGCGGCTCGAGGCCACCGAGTGGCGCGCCTCGTCGATGTCGCTCACGAACAGTTCGTAGAGGCCGAGGGCGAAGATGAACATCACTGCGGCCAGCAGGTAGCCGTCCACCATCTCCACCACGTGGGTGATGGTGTTGTCGCGGATGTTGCGGCGCGCCTCCTCGGACAGCGAGGTGTCCGCGTACTCGAGGATGTGGCTCACCGCGAGCCACACGTCCACGGTGGTCATGAACAGCACGGCGATGGCCGCGACCATGCTCGCCACCACCGCGACCACGATCACGAAGCGGCTGCGCCACAGGGCGCCCTCGAAGAGTCTCTCGGCGAATCGGGTCATGGTCTGGGGTCCGGCATCGTGAAGGCCGCGGATTATAGGCGGCGCGACAGTGGTATCCAGCTACTACCCGCGCGCGCGGCGCGGAGGCCTAGCATCAAGGGCCACGATCTCCCGGAGGAAGCGCCCGCATGAAACGCCCTCACCCGTCGCCCGCCCGGCTGCTCGCCTTCGCGCTGCTCGCCTTCGCGCTGCCGTCCA
>CAZXJW010000271.1:0-4841 GCA_964641005.1 uncultured Rhodocyclaceae bacterium | reverse complement strand
GACGGGTACGGCATCCCGCGTCGCTTGACGCCGAAGGACGGGGTAGAGTACTGTAAATTCAAACAGGTATTCACAACCACCTCCCCTGGGGAGACCGCCATGCTGCTCCTGGCTCGCGAGCCCGAACCTGCCGCGCCGCAGCAACCCCGGCTGCTCGATTTGCTCCGCGACCGCCTGCGGGTGAAACACTACAGCATCCGCACGGAACATGCCTATGTGGACTGGGTCCGTCGCTACGTCCGCTTCCACGGCATGCGCCATCCGGCGGATCTCGGGCCAAAGGAGGTTGAGGCCTTCCTCACCCATCTGGCGGTGCACGGGCGGGTGGCGCCGTCCACGCAGAACCAGGCCAAGAGCGCGCTGCTGTTTCTCTACGGGCAGGTGCTGGATGTCCAGCTGCCCTGACTGGATGACGTGGTCACGGCCAGGCAGACGCGGCGGCTGCCGGTCGTGCTCAGCCGGGATGAAGTGAGGCAGGTGCTCGGCGCGTCGTCGGGGGTCACCGGTCTGGTGATGCGGCTGCTGTACGGGTCGGGCATGCGCATTCTCGAAGCCCTGCGCCTGCGGGTGAAGGACCTGGACCTCGCCCGCAGCGAGCTGCTCATCCGCGACGGCAAGGGCAACAAGGACCGCGTGACGGTGCTGCCCCGGTCCCTGGTGCCGGCGCTGCGCGCGCAGCTGGTGTTTGCGCGCGGCCTGCACGAGCGCGATCTGCAGCAGGGGCTGGGCAGCGTGTACCTGCCCTACGCGCTGGACCGCAAGTACCCCGGCGCCTCAACGCAGTGGGCGTGGCAGTACGTCTTCCCGGCGGAGTCGATCTCGGTGGACCCTCGCAGCGACGTGCAGCGCCGCCACCACCTGGACCCTCAACTGGTGCAGCGGGCCATGCGCGATGCCCTGCGCCGGGCGGGCATCGCCAAGCCGGCCACGCCGCACACGCTGCGGCATTCCTTCGCCACGCACATGCTCGAGTCGGGCTACGACATCCGCACCGTGCAAGAGCTGCTGGGCCATGCGGATGTCCGGACGACCATGATCTACACGCACGTGCTCAACCGGGGCGGGCGAGGGGTGCTGAGTCCGCTGGACCGGGAGGGGTGATGAGATTTCCAGCCGTACGCCGCTGGCGTATAGTCGGCGTGTGGCTTCATTGGTGGAGGCTCCAGAATGATTGCCAGGGAGAAGCTCTCGAAGAAGGCACTCGCAAAGCTCGAGGCGGAGCGGGATGTCTGGCAAGAGGTCCTCGACGGGGTCGAAGAGATCAAGCGCGGCCAGGGCAAGCGCACGGTCGTGGCCCCGGAATCCGACGTTGTCCGGGTGCGGGCGAAGACCGGGTTGTCGCAAGCACAGTTTGCGGCCGTTCTCGGCGTGTCGAAGCGGACTCTGGAACAGTGGGAACAAGGGCGTCGGGTTCCGTCTGGCGCGGCGCAAACCCTGCTGAAGATCGTCGATCGCTATCCCGAAGTACTGCTCGATATCGCGGCATAGATTGCGGCCTGCCGGGGCCGGAGTGCATCGCTGCAGGCTCGGCCGCCCAGCCCCATGGGGTATCCTCCCGGGCTTCGCGCTCTGCCGCGTGTCACCCGTGCGTGTTCCGCACCTGCCTGCTCATGCCTCCTCCCAAGCCTCCCTCCAAGCCGGGGCGCTCCGCTTCGCGCAGTTCCGCCCCGTCGCGGCCCGGCAAGCCCGCCCGTGGCGGTGCGCCGTCCCGTGCGGCGGCGCCCGCCAAGCCCGTGTCTCCCTACGACATCTCCGCCCGGCCGCCTCGCGGTCCGCGGCCGGTGGAAGGCCGCGGCGGCGGCAAGCCTGCCTCGCGGGACTCGCGCCCGCCCCGCCCGCGTGACGACGTCGTAGCCTACGCACCCGCCGCGCCGCGCGCACCCAAGCCGCCCAAGGCGCCGCCGGTGCCCAAGGGCCCGCGCACGCTGGGCGGGTCGGCGCAGATGATCCTGAAACCCGAGCGCGAGAAGTCCGTGCAGCGGCGCCACCCGTGGATCTACTCGGGCGCGGTGGACCTCGTGGAAGACACCCTGGTGTCGGGCGACACGGTCGCCGTGCGCTCGGCGCAGAGCGGCTTTCTCGGCTGGGGCGCCTACAGCCCCAACTCGCAGATCCTCGCGCGCATCTGGGACTTCCACGAAGGCACCCGCATTGACGCCGCGTTCTTCCACGACCGCATCCGCACGGCCATCGCCCGGCGGGATCGCGTGTTCGGGTCCGAGCCCGGCCACGCCGTGCGGCTGGTGCACGGCGAGGCCGACGGTCTGCCGGGCGTGGTGGTGGACCGCTTCGCGCACCAGCTCGTCGTGCAGCTGACGACCGCCGGCGCGTGGCGCTGGCGCGATGCCATCGTGGATGCAGTGGCCTCCATCACGGGCCTGCCGAACATCTTCGAGCGCTCCGACGCCGACGTGCTCGAGCTGGAAGGCCTGCCCCATCGGGTGGAAGTGGTCCGCGGCGAGGCGCCCGAGGGCCCGGTCACCATCGAGGAGAACGGCCTGCGCTTCCTGGTGGACGTGCGCGAGGGCCACAAGACCGGCTTCTACCTGGACCAGCGCGACAACCGCGCGCTGCTGCGCGACCTTTCGCAGGACCGCGAGGTGCTGGACTGCTTCTGCTACACGGGCGGGTTCACCCTCAGCGCCCTCGCGGGCGGCGCGTCGTACGTCACGGCCGTGGACAGTTCGAAGGAAGCCCTCGCGGCGGCGCGGCGGCACGTGGCGCTCAACGAGCAGCCCGAAGCGCGGGTCGACTTCCTGGAGGCGGACGTGTTCGCGCAGCTGCGCAAGTTCCGGGACCAGGGGCGCCGCTTCGACGTCATCGTGCTGGACCCTCCCAAGTTCGCACCCACGGCGGCGCTCGCGCAGAACGCGGCGCGCGGGTACAAGGACATCAACCTCTGGGCGATGAAGCTGCTGCGTCCGGGCGGGCTGCTGTTCACGTTCTCGTGCTCGGGCGGCGTCTCGCGCGATCTCTTCCAGAAGATCGTGGCGGGCGCGGCGGTGGATGCCGGCGTGGACGCCCGGGTGCTGCATCACATGACGGCCGCCGCGGATCACCCCGTGAGCCTGGCCTTCCCCGAGGGCGAGTACCTCAAGGGTCTGCTTCTCGAAATCGGCTGAGACGGGGTTTTTCGTTGGACACCAACATCATTGCCGTGCGTCACGGCGAAACGGACTGGAACTCCCAGGGGCGCATCCAGGGTCATCTCAACAGTTCTCTCACCGCAGCCGGGCGGGCCCAGGCCCGCGCGGTGGCGCAGCGGCTCGCGGGCGAGCCCATCGCGGCCATCCACTGCAGCGACCTCGGCCGCGCACAGGAAACCGCCCGCCCCGCCGCCGAGACCCTGCGGCTCGACATCCGGTCGGATGCCCGCCTGCGCGAACGCAAGCTGGGCATCTTCGAGGGGCTCACCTTCCTGGATGCCGAGGCGCGCTTTCCCGAGGAGTACGCGCGCTACCGCGGGCGGGACCCTCACCTCGAGCTGGAAACCGGCGAAAGCCTCGTCATGCTGCGTGACCGCGTGGCGGCGGCCATGGCGGACATCGGCGCGGAACACGACGGCGGCACGGTGCTGGTGGTCACGCATGGCGGCGTGCTGGACATCCTTCACCGCCTCGCCACGGACATGACGCTCGACGCGCCGCGCACCTTCAGCGTCGAGAACGCCAGCGTGAACCGCCTGCGCTGGGACGGCCGGCGGCTGCATCTGGTGTCGTGGGGCGATGTCTCGCACCACGGGGCCTCGCCCGAGGGCGAGTTCTAGCCGGGATTCGTCGTCAGGCCGCGGAATGAAGGCGAGGTGCAGGGCGGGGAAGGCCGCGCATCCCGCGCCAGGCCTATGGCCATGCCCGGATGGCGCGAAGCCGGGGGGTGCGAGGACAGCAAGGCGCCCGCCAGCGCCCGTGGAGGCCGGACGGCGGATTCGTACCGATGACCCCTCCGTGGCAGACCCCACGGACATCGGCAAACAAGTCGTCGTCGGGACCGACCTCACGAGATGTCCGGGTTGACCCGGCGCGGGAGCGCGCGGGCGCCGACCCTCCAGAACACGGCCTTCCGGGCCGCTAACGAACTACACTCCGTCTTCCTGTGCGCCCGGCTGCCCGGGCCCGTCCTGCCATGACCTCTTCCCACGTCGACGTATCCGACCTCGCCGCCTCCCTGCCGGCGGCCACCCGCGAAGCCGCGCTGCTCTACGCGAGCGGCGAAGCGTCCGGCGCGCGGCACGTCCTCGAGGCGGCGCTGGGCCGGGACTCCGGCACCCGCCGCGACTGGCTCATGCTGATGGACCTGGAACGTCTGCAAGGGCGCTGGCGCGCGTACGAAACGCTCGTCGCCCGCTACCGGATGCGTTTCGCGGAAGACGCGCCCACGGAACGTGAACGCAAGCAGCGCGAGATGGCCCTGCCGGAGGAACTGCGGGCGGGCGGCTCGGGCTGCGTGAGTCTGGGCAACGAGCTCACCGGCGCGGCAATGCCGGCCATGGTCGCGATCCGCGAGGCCGCGACGCGCCACACCGTGATCCACCTGGACGTGAGCCGGGTCGAGACGGTGGACGCCGTGGGCGCGCGTTTCCTGTTCAGCGCCCTCACGGACCTGGTCGCCGCCGGCAACGGCATCGTGGCCACCGGCGCCGATCATCTCGCCCGCCGCCTGCAGCGCTCGCTCGCGGACGAGCCCTCGCAGCTGTCGCTGTGGGACCTGCTGCTGCTCCTGCGCCGTCTCGCGCAGGACCGCGAAGGCTTCGAACGGGACGCCGTGGACTTCGCCCTCGCGACCCACGGCAACGCCCCCGGCTGGGAGCCGCTGATCATGCCGCAGCCCCTGCGCGTGGACAC
>CAZXJW010000270.1:0-4928 GCA_964641005.1 uncultured Rhodocyclaceae bacterium | reverse complement strand
CCACGCCCGAGCAGATGAAGATGTTCCTCACCCGCATCGGCTTCGGCTCGAAGGCCGTTCTCACCGGCGACGTGACCCAGGTGGACCTGGCGCGCGGACAGCGCAGCGGCCTGGTGGACGCCCAGGAGGTGCTGGGCGGGGTGCGCGGCATCGCCTTCGTGCAATTCAGCGCGGTGGACGTGGTGCGCCATCCGCTGGTCCAGCGCATCGTCAACGCCTACGAGACGTGGAACGCCGGCAAGGACGCGCCGCGCTGAGTGCGGCCCCGCGGCTGTCGCTGTCGCTGCAGGTGGCCGTGGACTCGGCCGTGCCGGCGCGCAGCACCCTGCGCCGCTGGGCGCTTGCCGCCCTGGAACGCGACTGCCGGGTGACGCTGCGCATCGTGGGCGCGGCCGAGGGTCGGCGCCTGAACGCCGGCTTCCGCGGCCGTGACTACGCCACCAACGTGCTCACCTTCGCCTACGGCGAGCAGGACGGCTGGCTGTGCGGCGACATCGCCCTGTGCGCCCCCGTGATCGCGCGCGAGGCCCGGCAACAGGGAAAAGCGCCACGCGCCCACTGGGCGCACCTCGTCGTACACGGTCTGTTACATCTCCAGGGATGGGACCACGAGCGTGCGCGCGAGGCGCGCGCCATGGAGGCGCTCGAGACCGACATCGTCACGCGGTTGGGGTATCCTGACCCGTATCGCATGGCGGCCTGACGGCCGCGCCCGGAAGCCTCGGCCCCGGGCACCCGCCTGAATGGACAGTTCGCACGGCAAGCCCACCCTCCTCGAGCGCCTCAGCGCCTTCCTGATGCGCGAGCCCGAGGATCGCGAGCAGCTCATCGAGCTGCTGCACAGCTCCCACGAGCGCAACCTCCTCGACGCCGACGCCCTGGCGATGATCGAGGGCGTGCTCCAGGTCTCCGAGATGCAGGCCCGCGACATCATGGTGCCGCGCGCCCAAATGGACGTGATCGACATCCGCGTCGAGACCGAGAAGTTCGTGCCCACGGTCATCGAGACCGCCCACTCGCGCTTCCCGGTGATCGACGGCGACAAGGACAAGGTCCTGGGCATCCTGCTCGCCAAGGACCTGCTGCGCTACTACGCCGGCGAGGAATTCGACCTGCGCGACATGCTGCGTCCGGCGGTGTTCATCCCCGAGTCCAAGCGCCTGAACGTGCTGCTCAAGGATTTCCGCTCCACCCGCAACCACATGGCCATCGTGGTGGACGAGTACGGCGGGGTGACGGGGCTGGTCACCATCGAGGACGTCCTCGAGCAGATCGTGGGCGACATCGAGGACGAGTACGACTTCGACGAGACCGAGGACAACATCGTCTCCCAGCCCGGCGGGCGCCATCGCGTCAAGGCCGTCACCGAGATCGCCGCCTTCAACGAGGCCTTCGGCACGAACTACTCCGACGAGGACTACGACACCGTGGGTGGCCTGGTGATGGGCGCCTTCGGGCGCGTGCCCAAGCGCGGCGAGGAGATCGAGGTGGACGGCCTGCGCTTCAAGGTGCTGCGCGCCGACAGCCGCCGCGTGCACTCGCTGCTGGTGGAGCGCGGCGCCGCTTCGGCGGCATGAGCCTGGCCGCGGCGCCGCGCGGCCGCGCAGGCGTCGCGCTGCTGGCGGCCCTGGCCGCCGGCGTGGCCGCGGTGCCGGGCTACGCGCCGCTGTATCTCTTCCCGCTTCCGATCCTGGCGCTGGCCGTGCTCGCGGGCCTGTGCGCGCGTGCGCCCTCGCCGCGCCGCGCGGGCCTGCTGGGCTTCGCCTTCGGCTTCGGGCTGTTCGCCGCGGGCATCGGCTGGATCTACGTGGCGCTGCACGTGTACGGCGCCATGCCTGCACCGCTGGCGGCGCTGGCCACCGGGCTGTTCGCGGCCTACCTGGCGCTGTATCCCGCGCTGGCCTGCTGGGCGGCGGCGCGCTTCGCACCGCGCACCGCGTGGCTCGCCTTCCCGGCGGCGTGGTGCCTGTCGGAGTGGCTGCGCGGCTGGGTGCTCACCGGCTTTCCCTGGATGGCGGTGGGCTACTCCCAGGTGCCCTGGAGTCCGCTGGCCGGCTACGCGCCGCTGGCGGGCGTGTACGGCACCGGGCTCGCGGCAGCCCTGAGCGCGGCGCTGGTGGCGCGCATCGCCCTGGCACGCGACCTGTCGGGCCGGCGCGCGCCGGCGCTGGCGCTGGCCATGCTATGGGGCGTCGCCGCGATGCTGTCGGCCATCGCCTGGACGCGCGAGGCCGGCGAGCCGCTGGCGGTGAGCCTGGTGCAGGGCAACGTGCCCCAGGACCTGAAGTTCGACGAGAACCAGCTCGCACGCACCCTGGCGGGCTACGAAACGCTCGCCCGAGAGGCGAAGGGACGGCTGGTGATCCTGCCCGAGACCGCCGTGCCGCTGTTCCGCCACCAGATGCCGGCGGAGTGGTTCGAGCGCCTTGCCGACCCGGTGCGCGCGCGCGGCGGCGACCTGGTGACCGGCGTGTTCGAGAACGATCCGCCGGGCAGCGAGCGCTATTTCAACGCCGCGGCCAGCTTCGGCACCTCGCCCACCCAGTCCTACCGCAAGAATCACCTGGTGCCCTTCGGCGAGTACATCCCGCTGGGCGCACTGCTCAAGCCCTTCATCAACGGCGTGCTGAACATCCCGCTGTCCGACCAGACGCCCGGGGGCGCGCAGCAGGCGCCGCTGGCGGTGGCCGGGCAGAAGCTGGCACTGAACATCTGCTACGAGGACGTGTTCGGCGAGGAGATCGCGCGCGCCCTGCCCGGCGCAACGCTGCTGGCCAACCTCACCAACGACGCCTGGTATGGCGACTCCTGGGCCTCCGAGCAGCACCTGCAGATCTCGCAGATGCGGGCGCTGGAGACCGGGCGCTACATGCTGCGCGCCACCAACACCGGCATGACCGCCGTTGTGGACCATCGCGGCCGGGTGCGGGCGAGCCTGCCGGAGTTCCAGTCCGGCGTGCTGGAGGCCGAGGCGGTGGGGCGCGCCGGGCGCACGCCCTTCGTGGTCTGGGGCAACGCGCCGGCGGTGATCGCGGCGGCACTCCTGGGCATGGCGGCCATCCGGCGCTCGCGCCGCGCTTGACGCGCATCAAGCGCACTTCCCGGCCGCGAAGCAGACTAATCTCCACTTGGGCGCGTGCCGCGCGCCATCCGGAGACTGCCATGGGAATCCTGCCTCGACTGCTCGCGGGCGCCGTGCTCGCCATCACCCTCGCCGCGCCGGCGGCCCGCGCCCAGCGCATCGTGGACACGGCCGGCGTGGACGCCGCGCTCGCCCGCGGCGCCATCGTCTGGGATGTGCGCACCGAGGAGGACTACCGCAAGGGCCACGTGCCCGGGGCGGTGAACGTCGACGACGTGCTCGTGCAGCTGCGCGACCTGAAGACCGAGGACTACCTGCCCGTGGAGCAGATCGCCCGCGTTCTGGGCGAGGCAGGCATCGACCCGGCCCGCGAGATCGTGCTCTACGGCGCCAAGGCCTCCACCGGGCCGTACTTCGGCGCGGTGACGCTGCAGTGGCTGGGCGGCGACCGGGCGGCCGTGTACCACGGCGGCATCGACGACTGGAAGGCTGCGGGAAGGGCGATGGCCACCGAGCCCACGCGCCTGCCGGCCGTGAAGCTCGCGCTCTCGCCGCGCGAGGCAATGCTGGTGTCCACCGACGAGCTCAAGGCGCGGCTGCGCGACCCATCCCTGCAGATCCTCGACGCCCGCACCGCGCGCGAGTTCTCGGGCGACGACATCCGCGCCCTGCGCGGCGGCCACATTCCCGGCGCCGTGAACGTGCCGTACGAGGCCACCTGGACCGACCCCGACACCCCGCGCAAGCTCGCCCGCAAGCAGGTGAGCAACAAGGACGGCTTCAACCTGAAGGATCCGGCGGCCATGAAGGCCCTGTTCGCCAACCTCGACCCTTCCAAGGAGACGGTGGTGTACTGCCAGAGCGGCGTGCGCGCCTCGGTCACCGCCACCGTCCTGCAGGAACTCGGCTTCAGCAACGTGCGGGTGTACGACGCCTCGTGGCTGGGCTGGGGCAACCAGCTCGACGCGCCGGCGGAGAACGTGTCCTACTTCAACGTCGGGCGCGTGAACAACCTGCTCAACCAGCTCCAGTCACGGGTGGAGGAGCTGGAGAACCAGGTGAACGAGCTCAAGGGGGCGAAGAAGCAGTGAGGCGGTGAGGCGGGGTCAGGCCGGCAACAGCACGGGCTCTAGCACCGCCTCCCCGTCCTCCCCGGTGATCCACACCTGCCGATCCTGGACGGTGCAGGTGAGCCGCATGGTCCGCTGTGCGAGCTTCGCCAGTGCGGCAGTCCCTTCGAGGGGCAGCGACCACGCCCGCAGGTTGGCCAGCCGCCCGAGCGCGGCGCCGTTCTGCTTCCACCACAGCTCGGCCGCACGGCCGCCGTAGGCGTACACCAGCACTTCCGCCGAGCGTCCCGCAGCCTTGCGCAGCCGCCGTTCGTCCGGCAGCCCCACGTCGATCCACTGCTCGATGGCGCCGGTGAGATCGCGCCGCCACAGGTCGGGCTCGTCCTCGGTGGACAGCCCGCGCCCGAACTCCAGCGCCTCGTGGGCGTTCAGCGCGAAGGCCAGCAACCGCACCATCATGCGCTCGTCGGTCTCGGATGGGTGTCGCGCGAGGGTGAGCGCGTGGCTCGCGTAGTGGCCGCGGTCCAGGTCCGAGACCTGCAGGTCTGCCTTGAAGATGGTTGCCTTGAGGGCCATGGCTGCTCCGTTCGAGGCGCGCATTGTCGCAGGCGCGGCGTGGCGCGCGCCTTCGCGGGTAGAATCCGCGCTTTCGCGACCCCCGCGCGGCCCCCGCGGTCGACACCTCTCCGGCATGAACTTCCAGGACCTCATCCTCACCCTGCAGAACTACTGGGGCGCGCGCGGCTGCGCCCTGCTGCAGCCCTACGACATGGAGG
>CAZXJW010000269.1:0-4985 GCA_964641005.1 uncultured Rhodocyclaceae bacterium | reverse complement strand
TGGAGCTGGGCACGCGCAACATCAAGGTCGCGCTGCGCCGGCTGCGCAAGTTCGCCCGCGAGGGCGCGGCCGAGGAGCTCGACCTCGACGACACCGTGCGCTCCACGGCGCGCAACGCCGGCTGGCTGGACATCCGCATGGTTCCCGAGCGGCACAACGCCGTGAAGGTGCTGCTGTTCCTGGACATCGGCGGGTCCATGGACGACCACGTGAAGATCTGCGAGGAGCTGTTCTCGGCGGCGAAGAGCGAGTTCAAGCACCTCGAGCACTTCTACTTCCACAACTGCGTCTACGAGTCGGTGTGGAAGGACAACCGCCGCCGCAACAGCGAGCGCCACCCGGTGCTGGACGTGATCCACAAGTACCCCGCCGACTACAAGCTGGTGTTCGTGGGCGACGCCACCATGAGTCCCTACGAGATCGCCTATCCCGGCGGCTCGGTGGAACACCACAACGAGGAGCCGGGCGCGGTGTGGATGCAGCGCCTGCTCGACGTCTACCAGAAGTCGGTGTGGATCAATCCCCAGGCCGAGGACCGCTGGGGCTACTACGACTCCATCGGGCTGCTGAAGCAGATCATGGGCGACCGGATGTTCCCGCTCACCCTCGACGGCCTCGACCGGGCCATGCGCGAGCTGGTGCGCTAGCTGCCGAAGTTGAGTTCGCGCGGCGCGAGGAATCGCAGCGTGAACTCCCGCGCCGGAACCGGCCGGGAGAACAGGTAGCCCTGGTACTCGTCGCAGCCCAGCCGCTTGAGGGTCGAGAGCTGGGCGAGGTTCTCCACGCCCTCGGCGGTGACGCGCAGCTTCAGGCTGTGGGCCATGGCGATGATGGTGGCGACGATCACCTCGCTGTCCTTGTCGGCCTCCAGGTCGCGCACGAAGGAGCGGTCGATCTTGAGCGTGTTGATGGGCAGCTGCTTGAGGTAGGACAGCGACGAGTAGCCCGTGCCGAAGTCGTCCACGGCCACGTGCACGCCGAGCTTGGACAGGCGCCTGAGCGCGGCGATGTTCTCGTCGGCGTTCTGCAGCAGCACGCTCTCGGTCATCTCCAGCTCGAGGCGGTCGGGGTCCAGGCTGGTGCTGGACAGCAGCCGGCTAACGCTGCGGGAGAATTCGCGCGGGTTGTTGAACTGGCGCGCCGAGATGTTCACCGACACCCGCACCGGCGGATGGCCGTCCTCGGACCAGCGCTGCGCCTGGGTGCAGGCGCTGCGCAGCACCCACTGGCCGATGGGCTCGATCAGGCCGGTCTCCTCGGCCACCTCGATGAAGCTCCCCGGGGCGAGCAGGCCCTTGTCCGGATGCCGCCAGCGCAGCAGCGCCTCCACGGCGGCCACGCGGCCCGTTGCGATGTCCACGCGCGGCTGCCAGGCGAGCTCGAACTGCTCGCGGTCCAGGGCGACGCGCAGCGCCGTCTCCAGGGCGTGGCGCTCCACCGCCCGGATGTTCATCTCGCGGGAGAAGAACTGGAAGTTGCGCCGGCCCCTCTCCTTGGCGTGGTACATGGCCGTGTCGGCGTTCTTCATCAGGCTGGGCGGGTCGTCGGCGTCGCCGGGGAAGATGGCGATGCCGATGGAGCAGGAGGTGGACAGGGTGTGTCCCCCCACCTCCATGGGCCGGCCCAGGGAGGCGATCACCTTCTGCGCCACCTGGGCGGCGTCCTCGGCGTGCTGCAGGCCCTCCAGGGTCACCACGAACTCGTCGCCGCCCAGCCGCGACAGGGTGTCCCCCTTGCGAAGGCAGGCCTGCATCCGCAGCGCCACCTCCTTGAGCATCAGGTCGCCCACGTGATGACCCAGCGAGTCGTTGACGTTCTTGAACCGGTCGAGGTCCAGGAACATGAGCGCCACCGAGTCGCCCTTGCGCCGCGCGTTGACGAGGGCCTGCTCGAGACGGTCGTTGAACAGCACGCGGTTGGGCAGCCCGGTGAGGGCGTCACGGGTGGCGAGGTAGCTGATGCGCTCCTCGGCGCTCTTGCGGTCGGTGATGTCGCGGCTGGTGCCGCGCCATCCCGTGTGGCGGCCCTGCTCGTCGAGCATCCGGACCGCGCTCACGCGCACCCAGAGCACCTCGCCATCGGCGCGCAGGATGCGGTGCTCCATGTCGCGGAACGAGCCGTCCGGACGGCCGTTGGCCCGGATCCACTCGAGCATGCGTTCGTACTCGCCGGGAGGCGTCACGTCCGTGACGGTCAGGCCGCGCAGCGACTCGGCGCTTCGCTGCAGCACCTCCTCCACGCGCTGGGACACGTAGGTGAGGCGCCCGTCCACGTCGGACTCCCAGACGTACTCGCTGGCGGATTCCGCAAAGTCGCGGAAGCGCCGCTCGCTGTCGCGCAACTGCCGCTCCGCGGCCTTCAGGCCCGAGATGTCGTTCAGCGCCGAGATCACGAGGCGGCTGCCGTCGGGGCGCAGCACGCGCGACTTGCGAACCTGCATCCAGCGCTCGCCGTCGGACAGCCGGTAGAGGTGCTCGTACAGGACCGGCGCCGGCGCCTCCAGCGCCTGGTCGTCCGCATCCCAGGCGCGTCGCGCGTCCTCGGGGCCGAGGAAGACACGATCGTCCGCGCCGATCAGGCGCTCTCGGGGCACGCCGGCGAACGCGCAGAAGGCGTCGTTGACGAGCACGAAGCGGTGGTTCTCGTCCTTGACCGACACCGCCGTGGGCAGCGCCCCCAGGAGCGTGTCGAGGAACTGGCGCTGGTCGTCCAGTTCGCGGCGCACCGCATGCAGCGCCGTGACGTCACGCGCCACGCCGCGGTAGCCGGTGAAGGCGCCATCGGCGTCGAACATGGGTTCGGCGCTCACCAGGATGAGCCGCCCCGAGGCCCGGACCCGCAGCAGCAGGTCGCGATAGGGCTCGTGGCGCTCGAGGAGCTGGAGGTGGGGCTCGCGCATCGACTCGGGCACGAAGTCCATCTCCAGCTCTTGGCGGGTGCGGCCGAGCACGGACTCGGCGGCGAACGGCTGGCGCCCGGCGCCGTCCCCGGAGACGTAGCTCAAGCGCAGCCGGGCGTCGGTCTCCCAGTACCAGTCCGAGGAGAGCTCGGCGACGGTGCGGAAGCGCTGCTCGGAACGGCGCAGCGCCTCCTCGGCGGCGCGCCGCTCCGAGACGTCCGTGAGCTGGAGGATCACCAGGTGCCGGCCGTCCGGGCTGTCGAGCCGCTGCTTGCGCACCATCATCCAGCGCCGGTGGGTCGGGAAGGCGTACTCGCGTTCGTACTGGACCACCTCGCCCTCCAGGGCGCGCCGATCGGTGTCCTTGAGGAAGGCGACCATCTCCGGCGGGAAGAAGTCCGCGTCGCTGCGGCCGACGAGCTCGTGCGCGGGCCGGTCGAAGAATTCCAGGAAGGCGGCGTTGACGGACTCGTAGCGCAGCTGCTCGTCCTTCACCAGCACCGGTCCGGGGATGGCGTTGAGCATCGCGTCGAGGAAGCGGCGCGAGGCCTCCACCGCCTGCTCCGCCTCGCGGGCGTGGCGCTCGCCGGCGCGGGCTTCCGCCACGAGGGCGTGGACGAGCAGGCCGCTGATGGAGCAGAAGGTGGCGAAGAGATGGCTGAGCAGGTAGGCGGTGACCGGATCCGGCGCCACCAGGGGGCCGGTGCGGGCCGCCCAGCCCCACAGCGCGAAGCCGAGGCAGCCCAGCAGCACCGCCGTGAGGGTGCGCGGCCCGGCCATGATGGCCGTCCACACCACGAAGGGCATGACCAGGTAGGCCACCGACGGGTGGCCCACCGCGCCGCCGAGGCGCCCGGAGAACACCAGCCAGCACAGGACGAGGGTGAGCGCGGCCGGCACGGCGGCCAGCAGCGCCTGGCGCCTGCCCGAGGGCTCGGCGATCCCGCCCCGCCAGGCCAGCACCAGCGGCGCGAACACCAGCACGCCCAGCGTCGCACCGGGCAGCCAGAGCGCGGTCACCAGCCCGAGGTCCTTCCACTGAACCTCGCCGGCGAGGGCGAGACCCACTGGGCCGATCAGGCCGGAGGCGAGCGCCAGCGCCAGGCTCGCGCCGAAGGCGATCACCAGCACGTCGCGCAGCCGGCTCGGGTCGCATGCCGGCGCCAGTCGCAGCACCAGGCCATAGCCCGCGGCGAGGCCGGCCAGCTCGGCCGAGACCACGGCCAGCATCGCCAGCGGCGTGCTGCCGATCCAGAGTTCGAACGCGAAGGCGCCCACCGCGCAGCCCGCCAACATCGGCCAGCCGAACAGCACCAGCGCGGCCAGCCCCAGCCCGGCCGGCGGCCACACCATGGCCACCGAGCCATGCACCGAGCTCAGGTTGAAGGACAGGAGGCCGGCCAGGGCGAAGACCAGCGCCATGACCGCGTTGGCCGCGAGCAGGCGCCGGCCCTGCAGGCGCAGGGGCCCCGGCGCCGCGGGCGGCACTGCGGATCCGGGCAGCACGCTCAGTCCCGCCGCAGGCCCGTTCGCCGGTCACCCACCGAGGGTGGGGCGACCTTGAGCACCTCGTCGATGCTCGTGATGCCCTGCGCCACCTTGAGCGCCCCGGCGATGCGCAGCGGCTTCATGCCGTCGCGGAAGGCCTGGTCGCGGATGGCGAACGGGTCGGTGTCCGGCGTGACGAGCTTCTTCACGCCCGGGGTCATGAGCATGATCTCGTAGACGCCCACCCGGCCGCTGTATCCGGTCATGCGGCACTCCAGGCAGCCGCGCGGGTAGTAGACCTGGGCGGGCTTCTCCGCCTGCCAGGGTGTGATCAGCATCTTCCAGGTTTCGTCGTCGATGGGCCCGGGCTCGCGGCAGTGCGGGCACAGGGTGCGCACCAGGCGCTGCGCCATCACCCCGAGGATGGTGGAGTGCAGCAGGTAGGCCGGCACGCCGATGTCGAGCAGGCGCGTCATGGCCGAGGGCGAGTCGTTGGTGTGCAGCGTGGAGAGCACCAGGTGGCCGGTGAGGGCGGCCTGGATGGCCATCTCGGCGGTCTCCAGGTCGCGGATCTCGCCCACCATGATGATGTCCGGGT
>CAZXJW010000268.1:0-4993 GCA_964641005.1 uncultured Rhodocyclaceae bacterium | reverse complement strand
AACTCGACTCCGCGCGCGATCAGTTCATCCCTCAGCTTGTGGACATCGGTCATGGCTCTGGGGTCTCCAGTGGACGGCGCATATGGATCGATTTCAAGTCGCATTCGAGGAAAAGTCAAGGAACATCGTCTCTCCATCGCATACGTGAATCGAAATACCCGCCGGAAATGGAGAAAGCGGTTCGAAAAACGGACTCCTCTTCCATCTGGCGCTGGGGCTTCGCCGCCGGGCGCACCGGATCGGGTGGCCGGTGACCGTTCGCGTCCGGCGATTCCCGGTGCAGGGGGCTTCCGAAGCGTTGCGGGGATCAGGTCCGGAAAAAAAAGGGCGCCCGTCTCCGGGCGCCCTGCGGATGAGCCGAAGCGGAGAGAGCGCTACACCCCGGCCGGTCAAGTACCTGGACGTTCCGCCCGGGACAGGCCCCGGAGGGAAACAGGCTCGACTTGGAAAAAGTGTAATGCCACCCGGAAAGACATGCAAGCAAGTTGCAATAACGGACTGCATCTGCAACCGCCCGGAGGGTCGGTTGGCGTGATCAGTTGCCCGCTGCGGCCCGGCGCGTCCGCGGGGGGCGGCGATGCAGGCCGTGCTTGCGGGGGTCGTGGGCCTTGTTGCCCGGACTGCACTCCGCGCACAGGCCCTTGATGGTGAGGTCCAGTTCCTGGGGCGTGAAACCCGGGGGCAGGGCGGGGGTCCAGCCCGAGCCCAGGTCGTCGAGGCAGATCACCGACTGGCAGCAGGTGCACTTGAAGTGCGCGTGGTTGTGGCCGTGCGTGTCGGCCGCCGTGTTGAAGCGCCAGACCCGGTCATCGCCGCTGATCTTGTGAGCCAGGCCCTCGCCCGTCAGCCAGTCCAGCACGCGGTACACCGTCACCCGGTCGATCCCCGCCGCCTGCGGCAGGAGGGTCTCGATCTCGGCATGGGATAGCGCGCTCTCGGCCTTGAGCAGCAGCGCGAGTATCTCGATGCGCGCATTGGTCACGCGCGCACCGGTCTTCCGGATCAGGTCCTGGGCGGCATTGCGGTAGCTCACGGCGGCCATGGAGGCCCTCCTGGCGGGAATGGCGGGTTCTAGCGCTTGAATCCGGCCCGGATCCAGTCGAGGCTCTTCACCCCGTCCGGCGGGCTGACCTTGTCCGGCGCGTAGTAGCGCACGTTGGTGAGCGTGGGCTTGCCGTCCACCACGCGGATCGTGCCGTAGGGCACGCCCTGCACCGCCTGGTGGCCCTTGCCGAGGGACATGTCGACGATGCCGGCCACCGACTCGAACTTGCTGTACTCGAAGGCGGAGATGATCTGGTCGTCCGTGGGCGCCGCCGTCTTGAACTTCTTCTGCGCGGCTTCGTAGGCGTTCTTCGCGCCAAGGAAGGCAGTGGCCATGTGATAGGACGAGTACACGGGAATCGCCTTGTACTGGTCCTGGAACGCCTTGCGGAACCAGTTGTTCAGCTTCGTGGCCGGCGCGAAGGGGCCGTTGGGGCCGCGCGCGCCGATCATGGTGCCCTCCGGCAGCTGGCTGCCGAGTCGCTCCAGAATGGTGTCGCCGCAGATGATGATGTTGGGTGACTTCTTGAGCAGCCCGCGCGGCGCTGCCTGCAGCACGAAGGCCTCCAGGTCACCGCCCCAGAGCGAGTTCTGCATGATCTCGGCGTTGCTGCCGATGAGGGCCGAGACCTCGGTGCCGTACTGGCCGGCGCCGAGCTTGGGCGTCATGTTGGTGGCGATCTGGGCATTGGGCAGCAGCACCTTGAGCGACTCGGTGAAGTCGCTCCAGGCATCCTGGCCCCAGGCATAGTTGGGGTTCACGCCCGAGAAGGTCTTGAGATTGGGGTACATCTCCGCGATGTAGCGCGCCGCCGCCACGTTCTCCTGGGTGGCCATGGTGGTGGTGCGGAACACGTACTTGTAGCTCGCCTCCTCGAAGATGCGGTTGGTGGAGCAGTCGAACAGCACGGTGATCTTCTTCGACTCCTCCGCAACCGGCGCGACCGCAAGGCAGTCGCCGCTGGAGATCACGCCGATCACCATGTCCACGTTCTGGCGCGAGACGAGGTTGCGATACTCCGTCACCACCTTGGTGGGGCCGCCCGCCTCGTCCACGTACACCACCTCGATGGGTCGCCCGCCGAAGCCCTTCTGCTCGTAGCCGGGTACCACGCCGCCCTTGTTGAAGGCCTCGACCAGCAGGTCGGCGGCGTTCTTGGCAGGCACGCCGAAGGGTCCCGCCGCCGGTCCGGAGAGGAAGGTGATCACCCCGATGCGAAGGGGACGGCTGTCCTGGGCGGTGGCGGTGCCGGCGAACGCGAACGCGACGGCCATCAGGGCGGCGCGCCGAAGCAGCTTGAGCGACATGGAACTTCCTCCTCGGATCTCGTCGGTACGGCAGGGGCCCGCGGCGCCGTTCTCAGGAGGCACCTGCAGGCGCAGGGATTATAGCGGCGGGATGCCGCCGCCCCCCGCTACAATCGACCCACTCGTTCATCCGCAGCCTGCTGCAGCCCGGACCGCCCGGACCGCCCGATTGAAGCTCCTCGCCCTCGATACCTCCACAGAGCACTGCTCCGTCGCGTTCCTGCAGGGTGACGAGGTGCTGCAGCGTCTCGAGCATGCCGGACAGCGCCATTCGGAACTGCTGCTGCCCATGGTGCAGGCGGTGCTCGCCGAGGCGGGCACGCCGCTGGGCGCTGTCGACGCAGTGGCCTGCTCGGTGGGCCCTGGATCGTTCACCGGACTGCGCATCGCCACGGCCGTTGCCCAGGGCCTCGCCTTCGGCGCCGGTCTTCCCGTGATTCCCGTGGGTACCCTCGAGGCGCTGGCGGCCGGCGCCGTGGCGCCCAGGGTGGTTGCCTGCCTGGATGCGCGCATGGGCGAGGTCTATGCCGCGGCCTACGACTTCGGCGATGGCGCGGTCTCGGGCCGCGAGGTGCTCGCGGCGCGCGTTTGTCCGCCCGCGGAACTCGAGGCGCCGCCGGGCGACGGGTGGGTTGGCTGCGGCAGCGGCTTCGCGCGCCACGGCGCGGCGCTCGCGGCGGCCCTGGGCGTGATCGGAGCGATCCAGGCCGATCGCTTTCCCGAGGCGCGCTGGGTGGCCCGGCTTGCCGCGGCACGTTTCGCGGCCGGCGAACGCCATGCGCCCGAGGCACTGGTTCCGGTGTACCTGCGCGACCGGGTCGCACTCACGCGCGCCGAGCGATGAGCGCGCGCCCGGACCTGCTGCCGCGGCTGCGGCCCATGCGCGAGTCCGACCTGGACGCCGTGGCTGCCATCGAGGCGGACATCTACACCCATCCCTGGACGCGAGGGAACTTCGACGACTCGCTGCGCGCCGGATACTCGGCGTGGGTGCTCGAAGGCGGTGGCGAGGTGCTGGCCTACGGCGTGGTGATGATGGGGGTGGGCGAGGCGCACCTGCTCAACCTGAGCGTCGCGCGGCCCTGGCAGCGGCGCGGCATCGGACGCGAGCTGCTCGGGTTTTTCCTGTCGCGGGCACGCGAGATGGGCGCGGGCGCGGTGTTCCTGGAGGTGCGCCCGTCCAACGCGGCGGCGCGGGCGCTCTACGCAACCCATGGTTTCCGCGAACTGGCGGTGCGTCGGCACTATTACCCGGCCCACGGCGGGCGCGAGGACGCCATCGTCATGGGCATGGATCTTCCCGGAGCGGCACCGTGACGCGGTCGCCACGCGTGCGTCCGGAGGTGCTCGAGGCGCTGGGGCTCGGGCCGGCGTGGGTGCTTCGCCAGGGCGAAGGGGAGACCCGGCCGGCGTCGACGCCCGAGGCCGCGGTCGCTGGCGCCGGCGAGCCGGCGGCGGGGCTCGCGCTGCGCCACGCCGGCGAGGATGGCTCCGCGCACGCCCGCTCCGAGGCCATCCTCGGCATGGACTGGGATGCCCTGGAGGCGGAGGTGGCGCAGTGCAGTGCCTGTCCGCTGGCGCGCACGCGGACCCGGACCGTGTTCGGCGTGGGTGATCGTGGGGCGGACTGGCTGTTCGTGGGGGAGGGGCCGGGCGCCGACGAGGACCGGCGCGGCGAGCCCTTCGTGGGCCAGGCGGGCCGGCTGCTCGACGCCATGCTCGCCGCCATCGGCCTGGAGCGCGGCCGCGACGTCTACATCGCCAACGTGGTCAAGTGCCGGCCACCCGGCAACCGCAATCCCGAGCCCGCCGAGGCGGGTTGCTGCATGCCCTTCCTCCAGCGGCAGGTGGAGCTGATCCGCCCCCGGCTGATCGTGGCCCTGGGCAAGGTTGCCGCCGCGAACCTGCTCGGCCGCGAAGTGGCGGTGGCGGCACTGCGCGGGCGGCGGCACGACTACCGCGGCATCCCCCTGCTGGTCACGTACCATCCGGCGTACCTGCTGCGAAATCTCCCGGACAAGGCGCGGGCCTGGGAGGACCTCTGCCTCGCGCGGGACACCATGGCGGCACTGAAGGCCGGCGCGGCAGCCGGCGATTGATTTCCCCCGCGCCGCCCCCATCTGTCAACGCGCCTGTCGTTCCACCCGAAAAGGAGAACCACGCCATGTGGAAGCGTCCCCGGACCCTGCTGCTGCTCGCGCTGGCCGCACTACTGCCTGGTTGCGGCTACAACACCATCCAGTCCCAGGACGAGGACGTGAAGGCCGCCTGGAGCGAGGTGGTCAACCAGTACCAGCGCCGCGCGGACCTCATTCCGAACCTCGTCAAGACGGTTCAGGGCTACGCCGAGCAGGAGAAGGAGATCCTCCTCGGGGTCACCGAGGCGCGCTCGCGCGTGGGCGCGATCCAGGCCACGCCCGAACTGGTCAATGACCCGGCGGCGCTCGACAAGTACATCAAGGCCCAGGGCGAGATGACCTCGGCGCTGTCGCGCCTGCTGGTGGTGGCCGAGAACTACCCCAACCTCAAGTCCGACCAGAACTTCCGCGACCTGCAGGCCCAGCTCGAGGGCACGGAGAACCGCATCGCGGTGGCACGCACGCGCTACATCGATTCGGTGAAGACCTACAACCCCACGGTG
>CAZXJW010000267.1:0-5004 GCA_964641005.1 uncultured Rhodocyclaceae bacterium | reverse complement strand
GGCTGGCGCTGTGCGCGAACGCGATCGGCGGCGGCGCGGCGCGGCGCGTGGCGGTGGTGCTGTCGGTGGGCCTGTGGCCGCCGCTGCTGGCGCTGCAGCCGCACCTGTGGAAGGACCTGTGGACCCTGGGCGGCCTGGTGCTGGCGGTGGGCGCGCTGGCGGTGGACCTGCGCGCGCCGCACCGCGGCTGGCGCGCGCTCGCGCTGGCGGCGCTGGCGCTGGCCTGCGCCTTCCGCATGAATGCGCTGGCCGGCGCACTGCCGCTGCTGGCCTGGATCGCCTGGCGCGAGGCCCGCGCCTTCGCCTGGCCGCGCACGGCCGCGGCCGCCGCCACCGCCGCGCTGGCGCTGGGCATTGCTGGCCTGGGCGCGCTGGCCAACCACGTGCCCGGCCGCGCCGTGCCGATGTGGCCGGCGCTGGCGATGTGGGACTTGGCCGCCGTGTCCATCGCCGAGGATCGCAACCTGTTCCCGCCCGACTGGGTGGACCCGGCGATGACGGTGGCCGACCTGCGCCGCGATTTCTCGCCGTACGTGAACGTGCCCAGCTTCCGCTCGGGCCAGCTGCGGCTCAACTTCTACTACGAGTACACGCCGGCACAGTTCGAGGCGCTGCGCGCGGCCTGGCTGGCGCTGCCGCGCGAACACCCGCGCGCCTACCTCGCGCATCGCCGGGCGGTCAGCCGCGCCCTGCTCGGGCTCGACGCCCGCGCGCAGCCGGACTACCTGGTGCTGCAGCCGGGCGTGGTGGCCTTCCGCGACAACCCGCCGCTGGCGCGCCGCGCGGACGCGCCGCACCAGCGCCTGCAAGCCACGCTCGACGGCCTGGTGGATGCGCCGGTGTTCGCGCCCGTCCTGTACCTGCTGGCCGCGCTGGCGGTGCTGGCGCACGCGGCCTGGCGCCGGCGCGCGCCGGGGCTGGCCGCGCTGGGCGCGGTGGTGGCGGCCTCGTCGCTGGCGCTGGCGCTGCCGCTGCTGCTGATCGCGCCCAGCAGCGATTTCCGCTACCTGGCCTGGCCGGTGGCGGCGGCGCTGCTGGCGCTGTGGCTGGCCTGGACCGGCCACCAGCGGGCGCGGGAACAGGCGCCCGGCTGAGGCGTGGCGCCCGCGGCCCGGTGCTAGCATCGGCCGGCCAACCCGGGGACCCGACCATGCGCCGACTGCTGCTCTGCACCGCCCTTGCCGCCGCGCTCTGCGGCCCCGCCCATGCCCAGGCGCCCGACGTCGAGGCCCTGGCCGCGGCGGTGGACGCCAAGGTGCAAGCCTGGCGCCGCGACATCCACCAGCATCCCGAACTGGGCAACCGCGAGGTGCGCACGGCCGGGATCGTGGCCGAGCACCTGCGCGCGCTGGGCTTCGAGGACGTGCGCACGGGCATCGCCACCACCGGCGTGACCGCGGTGCTGCGCGGCGGCAAGCCCGGCCCGCGCATCGCCGTGCGCGCCGACATGGACGCGCTGCCGGTGACCGAGCGCAGCGGCCTGCCCTTCGCCTCCAAGGCCACGGCCGAGTTCCGCGGCGAAACCGTGGGCGTGATGCACGCCTGCGGCCACGACGCCCACGTCGGCATCCTGATGGGCGTGGCCGAGGCACTGTCGGCGATGAAGGCCGAGCTGCCGGGCGAGATCCTCTTCATCTTCCAGCCGGCCGAGGAAGGCCCGCCCGACGGCGAGGAGGGCGGCGCCGAGGAGATGCTCAGGCAGGGCATCTTCGACCGCTTCAAGCCCGAGGCGGTGTTCGGCCTGCACGTGTTCAGCACGCTCAACGCCGGCCAGGTCGGCTGGCGCAGCGGCCCGACGATGGCGGCCTCGGACCGCTTCAACATCGTGATCAAGGGCCGGCAGACGCACGGCTCGCGGCCCTGGGGCGGCATCGACCCGATCGTGGCCGCGGCCGACGTGATCGGCACCGCGCAAACCATCGTCAGCCGGCGCCAGAACATCAGCAAGCAGCCGGTGGTGGTCACCTTCGGCGCGATCAAGGGCGGCGTGCGCTTCAACATCATCCCCGACGAGGTGGAGATGATCGGCACCATCCGCACCTTCGACGAGGGCATGCGCCAGGCCGTGTTCGCCGACCTGAAGAACGTGGCCGAATCGGTCGCACGCGCGCACGGCGCCACCGCCGTCGCCCAGGTGCCCGACACCAAGGGCAACCCGGTCACGGTCAACCATCCCGCCCTCACCGCGCGCGTGGTGCCCAGCCTCGAGGCCGCGGTCGGCCGCGACAACGTGGTCGAGATGGACCTGAACATGGGCGCCGAGGACTTCAGCTACTACGCCCGCGAAGTGCCCGGCTTCTTCTTCTTCGTCGGCGCCACCCCGCGCGGCCAGGACCCGACCAAGGCCCCGTCCAACCACTCGCCGGAGTTCTTCCTCGACGAGGAGGCGCTGAAGGTCGGCACACGGGCGATGCTGCAGGTGGTGCTCGACTACCAGCGAGCTGCGGACTGAGGGAAGACTGCGATGCCGGCGCCGAGCCCAATGCTCATTCAGTACCTGGTCGCGCTTTGCTGTCTCCGGGCAAGACCGGACGCAGTTGAAGTGATAGTTGGAGACATGATTTACGACGACGCTGCAGAAAAGAGTCGCGATGTCGACGTTACCATCACCTATCCAGACGAAGACGGTGGAGTTTCGGCGTTAGCGGCCTACGAAGTAAAGCGCGAGGCGTCCCCGCTTGATGTCGCTGCAGTTGAGGCAATTTGCATGAAGTTGATCGACATGCCGACTGTCACGAACCGCTCGTTGGTTTCCACATCTGGTTACTCAAAGGCAGCGGTCAAGAAGGCGGCCTCACATGGCGTCTCACTATTCAATCTTGAGAAGGTAAACGAGCAGGAGTTCTTTCATGAGATTTCTGTACAGGCAGGCACCCTCAAGATGCATGGACGCAAAGCTCTACTTGAGTGGAGAAGTTTCAATGTGCAGCTTGGAGTAGAAGGCGGCTACTCAGCAGGTCTTATGGGAGAAGCTGCCGTTTACGGAAGCACAGGAGAACGTCATCCTCGCTTCGAGAATCTCGATTCGGCCGTGCAGGAGCTGTTGCTTCGATCCACAGAGCAACTAGTTGCTGGAGAGGTTGGAAGCCAGTTGCTCAAAACTTGGAACACAGACGCGATCTGGATGCAGTCGCACCAAATGGACGTACGGGAGGATGCGCTCTACTTGCGAGATGATTCAAGCGCACAGGTGACTCAGGTATCCATTTATGGAGAGCTAGGCTGGCGCGTGGAGAGCCCTGACTTGTATGCAATGAAGTCTGTCCAAGACGGAAGCCTTTTCGCCAATGCAATTGTTTCTTTGGGCGTGCGCCCCGGATCTATGCAGTGTCTGCTCTCTACGCCCGGCTCCAATAGTCTTCGGGTCGAATTTGTCCAACTCGAGCAAAGACATCTTGCTGCCATCAGAGGTTTAAAGATCCATCCGCGAGATTCCATCTTGATGGGGAATCCTTGACCGATACGGACGGTCGCTCGCGAGCGGTTGTGCGCAACGGCGAGCGCGAGGGCATGTTGACCGAGCTCTACTTCAACTATATGTTGTGTCCGTCGGTCCCGGGTGCCACAAGCGCTTGGGTTAATAGGGAAGCCGGTGGGAATCCGGCACTGCCCCGCAGCGGTATGTGGAAACGAACGCCGTCAGGAGCACTGGGACCTTCGGGGACCGGGAAGCGATGGCCAGTAGGTGAAGCGGGAACGAGTGGAGGGGAACGAGGAACGAGAGAAGGCCGCGGCCCTTACTCGTTCCTCGTTCCTCGTTCCTCAATTACTCGTTCCTGCCTTCCAGTCCACGAGTCCGAAGACCTGCCGACAGCCGCGCGCATGCACATCGCGCGGTGACCGGCCCAGAGGTCTCCGGGGGGAGACGGCGCCGGTGTCGCGGCGCCGCGTCTCGGCCCCTGCGACACCCGTCCTGCACCCTCCGCCAGACGTCGTACGCCCGCGGGGGCGTGGCCGCGACGGCGCCTCCGCGCCCTCGCCCCGACTCCGCGCGCCGTCCCCGAGGGAGGGGCGGCGGACCGTGCGCCCCGCACCGGAGAACCGCATGACCCACGACACCCTCGCCGCCCCCGCGGCCGACGCCTCGCCCCAGTTCGCCCTCACGCCGCCGCCTGCGGCGCTGGGCATGACCGTCACCAAACGCTCGGGCCGGCGCGAGCCGGTGGACCTGAACAAGATCGTGCGGGCGGTGATGCGCCAGTGCGACGACCTGTACGCGGTGGACCCGATGCGCGTGGCCACGCGCACCATCTCGGGCCTGTACGACGGCGCCAGCACCCGCGAGCTCGACGAGCTCTCGATCCGCACCGCCGCCCTGCTCACCGCCGAGGAGCCCGAGTACGGCCGCCTGGCCGCGCGCCTGCTGGCCGAGTTCATCGCCAAGGAGGTGGCGGGCCAGGAGATCCACGCCTTCTCGCAGTCGGTCGCGCACGGGCACGAGCTGGGGCTGATCAACGACCGCCTGCTGGGCTTCGTGCAGGCCAACGCGCGCAAGCTCAACGACGCGCTCGACCCCGCGCTCGACCGCCGCTTCGACTACTTCGGCCTGCGCACCCTCTACGACCGCTACCTGCTGCGCCATCCGACCCGGCGCACGGTGATCGAGACCCCGCAGCAGTTCTTCCTGCGCATCGCCTGCGCGCTGAGCGAGGACGTGCCCGAGGCGCTGGCCCTGTACCGGCGCATGGCCAGCCTGGACTACCTGCCCAGCTCGCCGACCCTGTTCAACGCCGGCACGTCGCACGAGCAGCTCTCGAGCTGCTTCCTGCTCGATTCGCCGCGCGACACGCTCGAGTCCATCTACGCGCGCTACGCCGACATCGCCCAGCTGAGCAAGTTCAGCGGCGGCATCGGGGTGTCCTACACGCGCGTGCGCTCGCGCGGTTCGCTGATCCGCTCCACCAACGGCCATTCCAACGGCATCGTGCCCTGGCTCAAGACGCTCGATTCCTCGGTGGCGGCGGTGAACCAGGGCGGCAAGCGCAAGGGCGCGGCCTGCGTCTA
>CAZXJW010000266.1:0-5007 GCA_964641005.1 uncultured Rhodocyclaceae bacterium | reverse complement strand
CGCTACTGCCTGCCACTGCCCGAGGGCCTGGATGACGCCCACGCCGCGCCGCTGCTGTGCGCCGGACTGATCGGCCATCGCGCACTCGGCATGGCGGGCGACGCGCGCCGGCTGGGCCTCTACGGCTTCGGCGCCGCCGCCCACATCGTGGCGCAGGTGGCGATCTGGCAGGGACGCGAGGTGTACGCGTTCACGCGCCCCGGCGATGCCCCCGCCCAGGCCTTCGCCCGCACGCTCGGCGTGGCGTGGGCGGGGGGCTCGGACGCGCTGCCACCGGAGCCGCTGGATGCCGCCCTGCTGTTCGCTCCGGTGGGCGCCCTGGTCCCCACAGCGCTGGCGGCGGTGCGCAAGGGGGGCACGGTGGTGTGCGCGGGCATCCACATGAGCGACATCCCCGCCTTCCCCTACCGGCTGCTGTGGGGCGAGCGCCGCGTGGTGTCGGTGGCCAACCTCACCCGCGCCGACGGCGTGGCCTTCCTGGAGCTGGCGCCCCGCGTGCCCGTGCGCACCCACGTGCGCACCTTCCCTCTGGAGCAGGCCAACGAGGCCCTGGCGCAGGTGCGCGACGGTCGCATCGAGGGGGCGGCGGTGCTTGTGCCGTGAGTGTGAGTGGGGTCAGGCCTGACCCCGCTCAATCTCACTTCGGCGGGAACTCCACCCGCTTGATGAACACGATGTTCCCCTTGTCGTTCCGGACGACGCTGTAGCCGTGCAGGCCGTCGCCGAATTCGTCGAACTGGTAGCGGCCCTCCACTCCCTCGTATCCCCTGATCGCGAGCAACGCCTTGCGCACTGCCTCGGGTTCGGTGGACTTCGCATCGCGGATCGCGTTGGCGAGCAGGTGCATCGCGTCGTAGGCCCAAGCGGAGAAGGTGTCGGGCGTGAGGTTGTAGCGGTCGCGGTACCTCTTCGCGAAGGCGCGCGTGGTGTCGTTCATGTCCACCGTGAAGTCGGTGATCGCGTAGGATCCGTGCAGCGCCTCGCCGGCCAGTTGCAGGGCCGTGACGGAGATGGTGGTGGGCGATCCGATCCAGGCCACGTTCACGCCGAGCTGGCGCAGCTGGCGCGCGAAGATGCCCTGGTCGGGCGAGTTGGTCATGTAGGTGCCGATCACCTCGGCGCCGGACTTCTTGATGGCCAGCACCACCGGCGTGAAGTCCTGGGCGTTGTTCGTGTAACCCTGGGCCAGCAGCGGTTCCACGCCGAGCGCCTTGAGGGCCTCCGTGAGCGCGTTCCTGCCGCCGGTGCCGAAGGCGTCGGTGGAGTGGACGATGGCCCACTTGCGGTACTTGAGCGTGTTGACCCCGAAATCGGCCATCACGCGGGACGAGTAGCTGTCGTTGGGACGCACCCGGAAGACCCAGCGGTTGTTCACGCGCGTGAGGCTGGGCTCGCTGCCGCCGATCATGGTGGGGATGCCGGCCTTGGCGATGGTCGGTGCCACGGCCTGGATCTGGGTGCTGCGGATCGGACCGATGATGCCGGCGAGGCGCCCGTCGCTCAGCAGCTTCGAGAGGGCCAGCACCGTTCCCGGGTTCGTGCTCGCGTTGTCCTCGATGCGCAGTTCCACCTTGCGGCCGAGGAGGCCGCCGGCCTGGTTGATCTCGTCGAGCGCGAGCTGGATGCCGTTGATGGTGAAGCGGCCACCCTCGGCCTGCGGCCCGGTGATCTCGTTGACGACGCCGATGCGGATCGGGTCCGCGCACCACGCGGCCGCCACGCACGACAGCCAAAGGGCCCCTACGGCAAGCAGATGGCGCATCCGGACTCCTCCCCTTCGATGGCACCGCAATGCGGCGGTGCCGACACGACTATACCGGCGGCCTGTATTGCGCCCAGGGGCGCGCCTGCTCGAAGGCCCGGGCCGCCTGCAGCACACGCAGGTCGCGAAACCGCCCCGCCACGATCTGCAGCCCCACCGGCAACCCCTCGGGCGTGAAGCCGCAAGGGCAGGTCGCCGCCGGCAGCCAGGTGAGGTTGAAGGGGTAGCTGAAGCCCGCCCAGCGCAGCCAGTCCCAGGGGTGCTGTTCCCAGTGCGCCGGGATGAGCCGCGTGTTGTCGAAGGCGGCCACGGACAGCGAGGGCGTGAGCAGCAGGTCGTAGCGGTCGAAGAAGGCGCGCACCCGGTCGTAGTACTGGAGCCGCTCGCCCATGGCGCGGCCGAGGTCGGCGGCGCTGTAGCGCAGCCCGTGCCGCGTGAGGGCCACGAGGCCGGGTTCGAGGCGGTCCTCCCATGCGTCCAGCAGGTGGCCGATCATGCCGGCGAAGGACCCGGTGAACAGCACGTGCTCCATCTCGATGGGGTCGCCCCAGCCGGGATCCACCTCCTCCACGTGGCAGCCCAGCGATTCGAAGGCGCGCACGGCGTCGCGCACCGGCGCCGCGACCTCCGCGTCGACGGGCAGGTAGCCGAGGTCGGCGCTGTAGGCCACCCGCAGCCCGGCGATCCCCTCGTCGAGCCGGCCGAGGTAGTCCTCGGGCGCCGACTCCAGGCTGGCGGCGTCGCGATCGTCAGGACCGGCCATCGCCTGCAGCATGAGCGCGCCATCGGCCACGGTGCGCGTGAGCGGGCCCACGTGGGAGATGGCCCCGTTGTTGGGCATGGGCCAGTAGGGAATGCGCCCGTGCGAGGGCTTGAGCCCGAAGACCCCGCAGAATGCCGCGGGCATGCGCACCGAGCCGGCGCCGTCCGACCCCTGGTGGACGGGCCCGATCCCGGCGGCGGCACACACGGCTGCACCGGCGCTGGAGCCGCCGGCGTTGCGGCCGTGCTTCCAGGGGTTGTGGGTGATGCCGGTCACGGGACTGTCGCCGCAGCCCTTCCACCCCAGCTCGGAGGTGGTGGTCTTGCCCAGCATGATGGCGCCCGCGTCGCGCAGCCGCTCCACGTGGACGTGGTCGAAGTCCGGCACGCGCTGCTCGTACAGGCGCGAGCCGGACATGGTGCGCACGCCGCGCGTGAAGGCCACGTCCTTGATGGTGGTCGGGATGCCGTGCAGCAGGCCCAGCCGCTCGCCCCGCATCACCGCCGCCTCGGCCTGCCGGGCGGCCTCCATCGCCGCGTCGTAGGTGGGCGTGCAAAGGGCATTGAGCCCAGGATTCAGGGCCTCCGCCCGGGCCACCGCGGCCCGGACCACCTCCACGGGCGAGACGGCCTTCGTGCGGATGAGCCGGGACAGTTCGGTGGCGGGGGTGAAGCAGAGGTCCGCGTCGTTCATGGGTCGAATGTTGCGGGGTCAGGCCTGCAACTTGCAAATTCGCCGGCCTGCGTGGTACACTGATGCACCCGCGGCGGCAGCGAAGTTGCATGCCGCAGGCCTGACCCCGCCGATTCCGGAGGCACGCGAATGACGATCGAAGTGACGGCGATGGACGCGCCCTGCGGCGCCCGGGTGACCGGAGTCGACCTGTCCGGGCCGCTGCAGCCGGCCGAGGTGGCGCAGATCCGCGCCGCCTGGCTGCGCCACCAGGTGATCTTCTTCCCGGACCAGCGCCTCGAGATCGAGCACCTCGAACGCTTCGCCCAGGCCATGGGCCCCTTCGGCGAGGACCCCTACATCGCCCCCATCCCCGGCCACGCCCACGTGGTGCAGGTGAAGCGCGAACCCGACGAGACCACGCCCATCTTCGCCGAGTCGTGGCACTCGGACTGGAGCTTCCTGCCCTCCCCGCCCGCGGGCACGGTGCTCTACGGCAACATCATCCCGCCCACGGGCGGCGACACGCTGTTTGCCAACCAGTATCTCGCCTGGGACGAACTGCCCGCCGAGCTGCGCCGCGCCGTGGAAGGGCGCATGGGCGTCCACTCCGCGCGGCGCGGCTACGCGCCGCAGGGCATGTACGGGGAGAAGGACAAGGGCCGCTCCATGGCCATCCGGTGGAGCGAGAGCGCCATGCGCACCCATCTCCACCCCATCGGACGCGCGCATCCCGAGACCGGCCGCACCGCGCTGTTCGTGAGCCCGGGCTACACCATCGGCATCGAGGGCCTGCCCGACGGCGAGGCCCACGAGCTGCTGATGGCGCTGTTCCGCCACCAGTCGCAGGAGCGCTTCGTGTACCGGCACCGCTGGTCCGAGGGCATGCTCATCCTGTGGGACAACCGCTGTGTCATCCACGCGGCCACGGGCGGCTACGAGGGCCACCGCCGGCTGCTGCACCGGATCACGGTGGGAGAGCGGGCGGCCGCCTGAGCGGCGCGGTGCACAGCTCCGCCGGCACCGACGCGGCACGCGTCGCGGCCCTCGCGCGGCTGCGCGATGCGCGCGATCCCTGGGACGTGCTGGTGGTGGGCGGTGGCGCCACGGGTCTCGCCACCGCACTGGACGCCGCGGCGCGCGGCCTGCGCACGCTTCTCCTGGAAGCCGGAGACTTCGCCGGCGGCACCTCCGGCGCCTCCACCAAGCTGGTGCACGGTGGCGTGCGCTACCTCGCCCAGGGCCGCATCGGGCTGGTGCGCGAGGCGCTGCGCGAGCGCGGCCGGCTGCTCGCCAACGCGGGCGGGCTGGTGCGAACGCTGCCGCTGGTGATCCCCGTGCGCGGCGCGGGCGAGCGGTGGTTCTACGGCGCGGGGCTGAGGGCCTACGACTGGCTGGCGGGCGAAGGCGGCGTGCCGCCCAGCCGCAGCCTCGACGCCCGCGCCGTGCGCCAGGCCGTGCCCAACTGCGCCGACACGAGCGGCGGACTGCTGTTCCACGACGGCCAGTTCGACGACGCGGCGCTGGCACTGGCGCTGGCGCGCACGGCGGTGGCGCGCGGTGCGCTGGTGCTGAACTACGTGGTCGTGACGGGCCTGCTGCACGAAACCACGGGTGGTACCCGCCGGGTGCGCGGCGTCCGCGCCCGCGACGCGGAAACCGGCGAGACCGTCGAGGTGGCGGCGCGGTGCGTGATCAACGCCACGGGCGTGTGGGTGGACGCCCTGCGCCACTTCGACCAGCCGGGCACGCCGGCCCTGGTGACACCGAGCCAGGGCGCCCACGTGGTGGTGGCCGGGCACTTCCTCGG
>CAZXJW010000265.1:0-5054 GCA_964641005.1 uncultured Rhodocyclaceae bacterium | reverse complement strand
GGCGGCTACCCCTACCGCAACCTCATGTCGCGGCGGAACTACGAGAAGCAGAAGTACCGGCTGCAGGTGGAACTGCTCAAGCTTCAGGCCTGGGTGAAGGCCACCGGGCAGAAGGTGGTGATCCTGTTCGAGGGCCGCGACGCGGCAGGCAAGGGCGGCACCATCAAGCGCTTCATGGAGCATCTCAACCCGCGCGGTGCCCGCGTGGTGGCGCTGGAGAAGCCCAGCGAGGTGGAACGCGGCCAGTGGTACTTCCAGCGCTACGTCCAGCACCTGCCCACGGCCGGCGAGATCGTGCTGTTCGACCGCTCCTGGTACAACCGAGCAGGGGTGGAGCGGGTGATGGGGTTCTGCAGCCCGGACGAGTATGCGGAGTTCATGCGCCAGGCCCCGGAGTTCGAGCGCAACCTGGTGCGCAGCGGCACCCATCTGGTGAAGTTCTGGTTCTCGGTGAGCCGCGCCGAGCAGCGACGCCGCTTCAAGGAGCGCGAGGCGCATCCCCTGAAACAGTGGAAGCTCTCGCCCATCGACATGGCCTCACTCGACAAGTGGGACGACTACACCAAGGCCAAGGAGGCGATGTTCTTCTACACCGACACGGCCGACTGCCCGTGGACCGTGATCAAGTCGGATTGCAAGAAGCGCGCACGCCTCAATGCCATGCGCTACGTGCTGCACAAGCTGCCCTACACCGACAAGGACCTGGACGGCATCGCGCCCCTGGATCCGCTGATCGTCGGCCGTGCCCACGTGGTGTACGAGCGCGGGGAGAAACAGGCGGGGGCGCCGATCCTCTAGCCCCCCGAAGACCGCGCTTCACCGACCCGGGAGAAAATCCCACTCGTAGCCCACGTTGAACATCAACGCGGTGGCACCGGTGGCCATGGCGATGGGATCGTTCGCGGATCTCGGCGCGCCGAACACCTGGAGACGCAGGTCCGCGGTCAGCGCCTGGCGCTCGCGCATCCTCCAAGCGAGGCCGGCGCCCACGCAGCCGACTGCGCAAAGGCGAAACGCCCGCCGATATAGACCCGAGCGCGCCAACCGCGAGGCCGTGGTGCGGGCCGGCGGGAACATCGGATTCGGCGTGGGCCGCAGCCATCCACAGCGCCGCCGCGAGCGCGCCCGGGCCGGATCCGGCCGGAGGCGCGTGAGTCCGGGGGAGCTCAGAACCTGAAGAACACGCTCACCATGCCCACGTCCTGCGACTGGAGTTCGTCCACGTCGAGCCGCTCCACCTCGGCGCGCACGCCAAGTCGCCAGAAGCGGAATCCCACCCCGGCACCATAGAGAGGCGCCGTGCCGCTGAAGCCGGTGGTGGCGCCGTTGAAGGTCTTGTCCAGGTCGTACTGGATCACGCCGGCCTTGCCGAAGAAATCGAAGCCCAGGATCGGGAAGATCACCAGCGCCGAGGCGTCGGCCCCCTTGAGCTTGTAGTTGAAGCTGCTGGTGCCCGAGGTGCCCTTGGCCTCGCCGAGATCGCGATAGCCCACCTCGGCGGCGAAATCGAGGATCGGGATCATGCCCAGCCGGTAGCCGCCGAAGACGCGATAGGGCGTGCTGCTCTCGTCCACCTTCGCGCCGGTGAGCTGGCCGGGGTTGTCTTCCACCATCGCCGTGCCCGTGCCGGCCCCGACGTAGAAGCCCTGATCGGCCGCCAGGGTGGGGGATGCCGCAGCAATGAGCGCGACCGCGCCCACGATGGCCAAGGGTCGTTCGATCTTCATGAGGGTTCTCCTGGCTGCGTTGAAGGGGACACGTCGCGGCCCGGCCCCGGCCCGCGACAGCGTCATCGTAACCCCCAACGGCGCATGGCGACTTGACAACGCACGACACGGCAGCAAGTGGTTGACCACCGCAACATGGCCATGGCTAGCATCCGGAGGAGGCCGCGCATTCACGTCCACGCCACCGGACGGATCGAGACAGGAGACCGCCATGCCGCCACGACACGCCAACGCCGCCCCCGCCGGACCCCTGGATGCCCTGGAACTCGACCGCCTCCACGCCTGGTGGCGGGCCTGCAACTACCTCGCCGCCGGGATGATCTACCTGCGCGACAACCCGCTCCTGCGCGAGCCGCTCACGCGGGAACACGTGAAGCACCGCCTGCTCGGGCACTGGGGCGCCAGTCCGGCGCTGTCCTTCGTCTGGACCCATCTCAACCGCGTGATCCGCCGCGACGACCTGGACGTGGTGTTCATCGCCGGCCCGGGCCACGGGGCGCCGGGGGTGCTGGCACCCTGCTACCTGGAAGGCACCTACTCGGAGGTCTATCCCGACAAGGGCGAGGACGAGGAGGGCCTGGCGCGCTTCCTGAGGCAGTTTTCCTTTCCCGGCCACATCGGCAGCCACGTGACCCCCGAGACCCCGGGCTCGATCCACGAGGGCGGCGAACTGGGCTACAGCCTGTCCCATGCCTTCGGCGCGGCCTTCGACAACCCCGGGCTGCTGGTGGCCTGCGTGGTCGGCGACGGCGAGGCCGAGACCGGGCCCCTGGCCACGGCCTGGCATTCCAGCAAGTTCCTCAACCCGGCGCGCGACGGCGCGGTGCTGCCGATCCTGAACCTCAACGGCTACAAGATCGCCAATCCCAGCATCCTGGCGCGCATCGGCCACGACGAGCTGGAGTCCCTGCTGCGCGGCTACGGCTACGCTCCGCGTTTCGTGGAGGGGTCCGACCCCGAGGCCATGCACCAGCGCATGGCGTCGGTGCTCGACGAGGTGACCGCGGAGATCCGCGCCATCCAGGCCGCCGCGCGCAACGGCGGCCCCGTGGCCCGGCCGCGCTGGCCCATGATCGTCCTGCGCTCGCCCAAGGGCTGGACCGGACCGCAGGAAGTGCACGGCCATCGCACCGAGGGCTCGTGGCGCTCCCACCAGGTGCCCATCCCGGACGTGCGCGAAGACCCGCGCAGCCTCGCGCTGCTCGAGCGATGGCTGCGCAGCTACCGGCCCGAGGAGCTGTTCGACGCCTCGGGGCGGCTGGTCCCGGAGCTGCGGGATCTCGCGCCGCGCGGCCCGCGGCGCATGAGTGCCAATCCCCACGCCAACGGCGGCCTGCTGCGCAAGGACCTTCGCCTCCCGGACTTCCGGCAATACGCGGTGGAGGTGCCCGCGGCGGGCGCGGTGCGCCACGAGAACACCCGGCCGCTGGGCGCCTTCCTGCGGGACGTGATGCGCAACAACCCGGACAGCTTCCGGCTGTTCGGGCCGGACGAGACGGCCTCGAACCGGCTGCAGGCCGTCTACCAGGTGACGAAGAAGGCCTGGATGGCGAACCTGCTCCCCGAGGACGCGGACGGCGGTGAGCTCTCGGCGGACGGGCGGGTCATGGAAATGCTCTCCGAGCACACGCTGCTTGGCTGGCTCGAGGGTTACCTCCTCACCGGCCGCCACGGCCTGTTCCACACCTACGAGGCCTTCGCCCACGTGGTGGACTCCATGTTCAACCAGCACGCCAAGTGGCTCGACATCGCGAAGAACCACGTGCACTGGCGCGCCTCGGTGGCCTCGCAGAACATCCTGCTGTCCTCCACCGTGTGGCGCCAGGACCACAACGGCTTCTCCCACCAGGACCCGGGCTTCATCGACATCGTCACCAACAAGAGCCCGTCGGTGTCGCGCATCTACCTGCCACCCGATGCCAATTGCCTGCTGGTGGTGGCGGATCGCTGCCTGCGCTCCACCGACTGCATCAACGTGATCGTGGCGGACAAGCAGAACCACATGCAGTTCACCACCATCGAGGAGGCGGTGGTCCACTGCGAGAAGGGCATCGGCATCTGGAGGCGCGCCAGCAGCGACGAGGGGGCGGAGCCCGACGTGGTGATGGCCTCCTGTGGCGACGTGGCCACCCTGGAGGCGCTGGCGGCGGTGGCCATCCTGCGCGAGCGCCTGCCGGAGCTGAAGGTGCGCTTCGTGAACGTGGTCGATCTCTACCGCATGCAACCCGCGTCCGAGCACCCCCACGGGCTCGAGCCCCGGGACTTCGACGGGCTCTTCACGCGCGACCGGCCGGTGATCTTCAACTTCCACGGTTACCCGTGGCTCATCCACAAGCTCGCCTACCGCTTCGCCAACCACGAGAACATCCACGTGCGCGGGTACAAGGAGAAGGGCAGCATCAACACGCCGCTGGAACTGGCCATCCTCAACCAGGTGGACCGCTTCAACCTCGTGATCGACGTGATCGACCGCGTTCCCGGGCTCGCCGCCCGTGCCGCCCACCTCAAGGAGGAGATGCGCAACACCATCCTCGACCACCTCGCCTATGCCCGCACCCACGGGACCGACCGCCAGGAGATCACCGACTGGGTGTGGCCCTACTGAAACGGCCGGGATGGCCCGTGGCCCGATCACACGGGGAGGGCGAGTTCGTCGCCGGGGCGGGCATCCGGGTGAGGCCCGGTGGAGGGTGATATCGTTCGCCCCCGGCAAGCACCCGGAGAGTCCCCATGCCCCGCCCCTCGGCGATGTCGATCGCCGTGCTGTCCCTGAGCCTCGCGCTGGCTGGCTGCGGGCGCGACGAGCCGTCCGCCCCGCCGGCCGGTTCCTCCACGGTGGTCAAGCTCGGCTTTGCCGCGCCGCTCACCGGCCCCCAGGCGCACTACGGCGTGGAGATGCGCAACGGCGTGATCCTCGCCGTCGAGGAGGCCAACGCGGCCCGGATCGTCCTCGGCGGCTCGCCGGCGCGCTTCGAGCTGCTGTCCGAGGATGACGAGGCCGATCCCGCCAAGGGCACGGTCGTGGCGCAGAAGCTCGTGGACTCGGGCATCCGCGGCATGCTCGGCCACTTCAATTCGGGCACCAGCATCCCGGCCTCCCGGGTGTACGCCGAAGCCGGGATTCCCCAGCTCGCCATGGCGACGGCCCCGGGCTATACGGCGGCTGGTCATCGAACCACCTTCCGCATGATGACCAACGACGTGCAGCAGGGTGGCGTGATGGGTCGCTTCGCGGTGGAGAAGCTCGGCGCGAAGCGCATCGCGGTGGTCGATGACCGCAGTGCCTACGGCCAGGGCCTGGCCACCGAGTTCGAGCGCGCAGCGAAG
>CAZXJW010000264.1:4314-5088 GCA_964641005.1 uncultured Rhodocyclaceae bacterium | reverse complement strand
CTCTACGCGCACTTCGACGGGGTCAGGTCTTGCCTTTTGCCTCTTTCCTGGGGTCAGGTCTTGCGCTGGATTGCGACGCGCACTGCCAGAGACAAGACCTGACCCCAGGAAAGAGGCAAAAGGCAAGACCTGACCCCAAGCTGTTCACCCATCCCCGAGCACCACGCCCGCCGGCAATCCGCGACCCTGCAGGAACGCCGCCGCAGGCAGCCGTTTCCCGCCGGGGCGCTGCAGTTCCAGCAGCTGCAGCACGCCCGCGCCGCAGGCGACGCGGATGCCGTCGGCACCGGCGTCGAGCACGGTTCCCGGCGCAGCCGCCGGGTCGCCCGTTTCCGGCCGGGCGCGCCACACCTTGAGGACTTCTCCATCGAGCGTGGCGAAGGCGCCGGGAAACGGGTCGAAGGCGCGCACGAGGCGGTCGAGTTCGGTGGCGGGATGCTGCCAGTGGATGGCCGCGTCCTCGCGGCGGATCTTGGCGGCATAGGTGACGCCCTCGGCCGGCTGCGGCACCGGCACCAGCGCATCGAGCCGCGCGAGCGCGTCCACGATCAGCCGCGCGCCCAGGTCGGCGAGGCGGTCGTGCAGGGTGGCCGAGGTGTCCCCGGGGCTGATGTCGAAGCCCTCGGCCAGCAGTACCGGCCCGGTGTCCAGGCCCGCCTCCATGCGCATGATGCACACGCCCGTGCGGCTGTCGCCCGCCAGCAACGCCCGCTGGATGGGCGCGGCGCCGCGCCAGCGCGGCAGCAGCGAGGCGTGGATGTTCAGGCAACCGCG
>CAZXJW010000264.1:0-4304 GCA_964641005.1 uncultured Rhodocyclaceae bacterium | reverse complement strand
CGGGCAGGTCGAGTACGTGCTGCGGCAGGATCAGCCCGTATGCGGCCACCACCAGCACCTCCGCCCCGCTGTCGCGCAGCGGGCCGCAGGCCTCGGGCGGCTTGAGCGAGGCGGGCTGGTCCACGGGCAGGCCGTGGCGCAGGGCCACCTGCTTCACGTCGCTGGGCTGGGGCTTCAGGCCGCGGCCCGCGGGCCGGTCGGGCTGGGTGAGGACCAGGGCCACCTCGTGGCCCGCCGCCACGAGGGCCTCCAGGGCGACGGCGGCGAAGCGCGGGGTCCCCGCGAAGGCGATGCGCACCGCGCGCCCGGCTTACATCGCCCGGCGCTGCTGCTTGCGCATCTTCGCCGCGATCCGGTTCTGCTTGAGCTTGGAGAGGTATTCGACGAAGACCCGGCCCTTGAGATGGTCCATTTCGTGCTGGATGCACACCGACAGCAGCCCGTCGGCTTCACGCTCCCAGCGCTTGCCGTGCTCGTCGTAGGCCCTGACCCGAATCCGCTCGTACCGGGGTACCTGGTCGTACACCCCGGGAACGGACAGGCAGCCTTCCTCCAGGCCCGATTCCCCCGAACCTTCCAGGATCTCGGGATTCACCAGGACCAGGAGCTGGTCGTGCGTCTCGGAGACGTCGGCCACGATGACCTGCACGTGACGATCCACCTGGGTGGCGGCAAGGCCGACACCCGGCGCGGCGTACATGGTCTCGGCCATGTCGGCCACCAGGGACCGCAGCTCGTCGTCGAACCGGGTGACCGCGGCAGCCACCTTGTGGAGCCGGGGATCGGGGTACTGAAGAATGCGCAGGATCGCCATAAATGCTTGCTAAGTTAAGCGATTACGCCCAGAATCTAAAGAACTTTATCGCCATGCCGCTAGAGGCATCGGATTCTGGTCGGAAAAAGCGTGGCCAGGAGGTGGAGACGCACATGCGCAATTCAATCACACACGCCGCTCTCCGCCTAATGCTCGACCTGGCGGCGGCCGGACCGGTTCGCGCCCAGGACGAGAAGCCGCTCGAGCTCACGGACAACCCCCCCGACCGCTACGTGGTGGTCAAGGGCGACACCCTCTGGGGCATCTCCAAGCGCTACCTCAAGAGCCCGTGGCGCTGGCCCGACCTGTGGGGCATGAACAAGGACGAGGTGCGCAATCCGCACCTCATCTACCCCGGCAACGTGCTCATCCTCGACCTCTCCGGCGCCACCCCGCGGCTGCGCCTGGAGGGCGACGCCGAGGGCGGCCTGGCCGCCGCGGCCCAGGGCACGGGCGTGGGCAGCACCGTCAAGCTCACCCCGAAGGTGCGCGGCGACCAGCTCTCCGCCTCGGCCATCTCCAGCATTCCCGCCGGGGCCATCGAGCCCTTCCTGAACCGCCCGCTGATCGTGGACGCCTCCCAGTTCGAGACCGCCCCGCGCGTGGTGGCCACGGCCGAGAACCGGGTGGTGACTTCCGCCGGCGACTCGGTGTATGTGAAGGGCCTCACGTCCGACGCTCCGCTCCTGTGGCAGGTATACCGACCCGGCAAGTCCATCATCGACCCCATCACCCGCGAAACGCTCGGCTACGAGGTGGTCTACCTCGGCGACGCCCGCGTGCGCGAGTACGGGGAGGACATCTCCACGGCGCGCATCCTGCGCTCGCGCATGGAGATCGCCACGGGCGACCGGCTGGTGCAGGCGCCGCCCGCGGACGTGCTCGCCTACATGCCCCGTGCCGCCGGCCCGGGCCTCGAGGGCCTGGTGGTGTCCGCGCCCGACAACGTGGTGGCCGAGATCGGCCAGCGCCAGGTGGTGGTGCTCAACCGCGGCGCCCGCGACGGCGTGGAGGTGGGGCACGTGTTCGCGCTGTTCCGCGCCGGCCCCACGGTGCGTCCGCGCGCCCTGCCGCGCAGCGTGACCAACGAGGAAGCGCGCCAGAACGTGCAGTCGGTGTACAAGGAGCTCGACCCCAAGGGCCAGAGCGGTCCGGTGAAGCTGCCCGACACGCGCTACGGCCTGGTGTTCGTGTTCCGCACCTTCGAGAAGCTGTCCTACGCGCTGGTGATGAACACCTCCCAGCCGGTCAACCTGCGCGACATCGTCCGCGCGCCCTGATGTCTCCCGGGGGTCCGGCGTGACGCCGGATCCCGACCTGCGCGACTGGCTCGCGCTCACGCTGCTGGCGGGCATCGGCCCGCGCGTGGGCCGGGTGCTGCTGGGGGCCTTCGGTTCTCCCGGCGCCGTGCTCTCCGCCTCCCCGGCGGCCCTGGAGCGCGCCAGCACCCGCGCCATCGCCGCCGCCGTCAGCACCGGACCCGATCCCGTCCATCTCGAGCGCGCCTTGCAGTGGTGCGCGCAGCCGGGCAACGGCGTGGTCACGCTGGCCGACGCCGACTACCCGAAGAGCCTGCTCGAGATCCACGATCCGCCGCTGCTTCTATATTGGAAGGGTCGTCGCGAACTGCTCGGCGCCACCGCCCTGGCGGTGGTGGGCAGCCGCAACGCCACGCCCTCGGGGAAGTCCACCGCACGGGCCTTCGCCACCGCGCTGGCCGATGCCGGGCTGTGCATCGCCAGCGGGCTCGCGCTGGGCATCGATGCCGCCGCCCACGAAGGCGGGCTGGCGGGCCGCGCCTCCACGCTGGCGGTGACGGGCACGGGGCTGGACATCGTCTATCCCGCGCGCAACCGGCCGCTGGCCCACCGCATCGCGGCCGAGGGGCTGCTGGTGTCGGAGTTCGCGCCGGGCATGCCGGCCGCGCCGCACCACTTCCCGCGCCGCAACCGCATCATCAGCGGGCTGTCGCGCGGCGTGCTGGTGGCCGAGGCCGCGCTGCACAGCGGCTCGCTCACCACCGCGCGCTACGCGCTCGAGCACGGGCGCGAGGTGTTCGCCATTCCCGGCTCCATCCACTCGCCGCTGTCGCGCGGCTGCCACGCGCTCATCAAGCAGGGCGCCAAGCTCGTCGAGACCGCCACCGACGTGCTCGAGGAGCTCGGCATGGCGGCCCCCGCAACCGCGCGCGTGCCGCCCGCGCCCGCGCAGGACGGCGATGCGGTGCTCGCGGCGCTGGGCCACGACCCCGCGGAACTGGACGTCCTGGTGGAGCGCACCGGCCTGCCGGCGGACGCGCTGTCGGGCCGGCTGCTCGAGCTGGAACTCGACGGCAAGGTGGCGCGACTGCCCGGCGGACGCTTCCAGCGCACCTGATCCCTTCGACGCCCCGTCACGGCGCGCAGCTTGCACCGCCGGAAACTCGGTGCTTATCATTCGCGCCCCTTTCACGGCCCGCCACCCGAACCCACCCATGCCCGCCACGAAGCGAGCGCCCGCGGCGCGCAGCAACACCCGCGCCACCCCCACCACGGCCGGGCGCACGCGTGCCGCGGCCGGCGAGGGCAAGCGCCTGGTCATCGCCGAGAAGCCTTCCGTGGCCGCGGACATCGCCCGCGCGCTGGGCGGCTTCAGCAAGCACGACGGCTACTTCGAGTCGGACGACTACATCGTCTCCTCGGCCGTGGGCCACCTGCTCGAGCTCTACGCCGAGGACGACCCCAAGCGCGGCAAGTGGAGCTTCACGCACCTGCCCGTGATCCCCAAGGCCTTCTCGCTGCAGCCCATCGCCAAGAGCGAGGACCGCCTCAAGCTGCTCGCGCGCCTGCTCAAGCGCAAGGACGTGGTGGAGCTCATCAACGCCTGCGACGCGGGCCGCGAGGGCGAGCTCATCTTCCGCTACATCGCACAGGCCACGGGCGCGAAGCACCCGGTGCGCCGCCTCTGGCTGCAGTCCATGACGCCCGCGGCCATCCGCGACGGCTTCGCGCAGCTGCGCACCGACGAGGACATGCAGCCGCTGGCCGACGCCGCGCGCAGCCGCTCCGAGGCCGACTGGATCGTGGGCATCAACGGCACGCGCGCCATGACCGCCTTTAATTCCAAGGACGGCGGCTTCTACCTCACCACCGTGGGGCGCGTGCAGACGCCCACGCTGGCCATCGTGGTGGAGCGCGAGAAGCGCATCAAGGCCTTCGTGCCGCGCGCCTACTGGGAGGTGAAGGCGCAGTTCGACGTGAAGGCGGGCCGCTACGAGGGGCGCTGGTTCGACCCGAAGTTCCGCAAGGACGAGAACGACGCCGAGAAGCGTGACACGCGCACCTGGACCGAGGCGCAGGCCCGCGACGTGGCCGCCGCCTGCCTGGGGAAGAAGGGCACGGTCACGGAGGAGGCCAAGCCCTCCACCCAGCTCTCGCCCATGCTGTTCGACCTCACCTCGCTGCAGCGCGAGGCCAACGGCCGCTTCGGCTTCTCCGCCAAGACCACGCTG
>CAZXJW010000263.1:0-5113 GCA_964641005.1 uncultured Rhodocyclaceae bacterium | reverse complement strand
GTGGTCGGGTTCATGATGCGGGTGTAGATGTTGCCCTGCACCTTCAGGTCGAACAGGTCGGCGCCGTGCTGGGTATCGTCGAAGGCGTAGGACGTGGTCTGGTAGATGGGAACGGCCACCGATTTCGTGGTGGGGTCGGGCTTGTAGCCGCCGTGGACGGCGATGGTTTCGAGACGGGGCATGGCAGGCTCCTCCGGGATGCGTTGACCTTGCCGGGCAGGGCGCTCCGGCACTGCGAGCCCGCAGTCTAGGAATCCCGAGAAACAACCGGAACGAATAAAGAACAATATCGTTATTCTGGAATCAGAATATCGAGGACTATCCGGCGGCTGCCGTCCCGCCCGTCATGGCCTGATCCACCACCTCGTGGGTGAGGTGCGGCGCGAACATGGCGATGAAGTCGTACACGTAGGCGCGCAGGTAGGTGTTGCGACGGATGCCGATGCGCGTGACGCTGGGCGCGAACAGGTGGCTGGCGTCCAGGGCCACCAGGCCGGAATCGCGCTTCGGATCGAAGGCCATGTGCGCGATGATGCCCACGCCCAGGCCGAGCTCCACGTAGGTCTTGATCACGTCCGCGTCGATGGCCGTCAGAACCACTTCGGGGTCGAGGCCGCGGGCGGCGAAGGTGCGGTCCATCTGGGTGCGGCCGGTGAAGGCGAAGTCGTAGGTGATGATGGGGTGCTTCGCGATCTCCTCGAGCGTGAGCTTGCGCACCTTCACCAGCGGGTGGTCAGGCGGCACCACCACGCAGCGGTTCCACTCGTAGCAGGGCAGCATGGCCAGCTGGTCGTAGAGGTCCAGCGCCTCGGTGGCGATGGCCAGGTCGGCGGTGCCTCCGATCACCTGCTCGGCGATCTGGGTGGGGCTGCCCTGGCGCAGCGACAGGCGCACCTGCGGGTAGGCCTTCATGAACTGGCTCACCACCCGCGGCAGCGCATAGCGTGCCTGGGTGTGGGTGGTGGCCACCACCAGCGAGCCGCTGGTCTCGTGGTGGAACTCGGCGGTCACCTCCTTGAGATTGCGGGCCTCGAGGAGGATGCGCTGGGCGATCTCGATGATCTTGGCGCCCGGCTCGGTCACGCCGGTGAAGCGCTTTCCCGAGCGAACGAAGATCTTCACCCCGAGCTCCTCCTCGAGCTGGAGGATCTGCTTGCTCACGCCGGGCTGGGAGGTGAACAGCGCCTGGGCGGCCTTGGAGAGGTTGAGATCGCTGCGGGCAACCTCGCAGACGTAGCGCAGCTGCTGGAGCTTCATGGTGGAAACAGGGTCGTTTAGACGTTAACGATCTAAGCAAATGCCGATCGATACTTGATTGGCATAAACAGAATACACAAGATGACCCCACTGCGATATGCCATTCGAGGGAGGCCCATCGGCATGCGCGCCAGGAGGACGGGCGAGGACGGGATCATCGTGCCTTCCCTCACGGATCCGCCCTCGCAAGGGAAGAGGTTCCCGCGGGGCTGTCGAGCGGTGAAGCCCTGCCTTCGCGACGCGACGCTGCCCGGCAGCTGGCAGGCCCCCCGCCTGCGCGGTGGGGGCCGGGAGGGTATCCTTGCGGGTGTGCGGCGTCCTGCCGCACCCGCGATCCACCCAGCAGCGTTCCCACCGTGAGCAAGCTCTACGACGAGGTCATCCTCGACCACATCCGCAACGCCCGGAACTACCGCGCCATCGAGGATCCGGCGGCGCTCACGGGCGAGGCCATCAACCCGCTGTGCGGCGACAGCTTCAGCGTGTTCGTGCGCGTGGAGGGCGACACCATCCGCGACGCGGCTTTCCAGTGCGAGTGCTGCGGCATCTCCATGGCCTCGGCCTCGGTGATGACCGAATGGGTACGGGGCCGCAGCGTGACCGAGGCTCTCGCCGCGAAGCGCGCCTTCGTGGCCGCGGTCACGGGACGGCAGACCGAAGCGCTGGAGGGCGCCCCGGCCGACCACGCTGCGGTGCTCCAGCTGCTCGCCAACACCCCGTCCCGGGAAGGCTGCGGGCTGCTGGCGTGGACTGCCTTGGAGCAGGCGCTGAGCGGGGACCAGGACTCCGTCGCCTGAGCAGGTGCAGGGCACCCGTCCGCGGTGACGACCAGCGGCATATAACGCACGCTCATATCGAATCGAGAATTGATTTCTTCCGGTTTGTGCGCGAGAGCCTCAGCATTCGCGCCGTTCCCGCAACCGGAGTGGTGTCATGTCGTGGTCTTTGCGTCGAATCCTCGCGACGCTCGCACTGGCGGCGGCGGCCCCGGCCCTCGCCCAGGTCTCGCTGCTCAATGCTTCCTATGATCCGACCCGCGATCTCTACCGTGACCTGAACGCGGCCTTCTCGGCAAAGTGGAAGGCCGCGACGGGTGGGGAGGTCATGGTCCGGCAGTCCCATGGCGGATCGGGCAAGCAGGCCCGCTCCGTGATCGACGGCCTCGACGCCGACGTGGTGACCCTCGCGCTGGCCTATGACATCGACGAGATCGCCACCCGCGGCAAGCTGCTGCCCCAGTCCTGGCAGAAGCGGCTGCCCGACAACAGCGCGCCCTACACCTCCACGATCGTCTTCCTGGTGCGCAAGGGAAACCCGAAGGGCATCCGCGACTGGGACGACCTGGTGCGCAAGGGCGTGTCCGTGATCACCCCCAACCCCAAGACGTCCGGCGGTGCGCGCTGGAACTACCTGGCCGCCTGGGCCTATGCCGCGAAGAAGTTCGGCGGCGACGAGGCGAAGGTGAAGGAGTTCATCGGCGCGCTCTTCCGCAACGTACCCGTGCTGGACACCGGGGCGCGCGGTTCGCTCACCACCTTCACCGAGCGCGGCATCGGCGACGTGTTCATCTCCTGGGAGAACGAGGCCTTCCTTGCCACGAAGGAGCTGGGTCCGGACAAGTTCGAGATCGTGCTGCCCTCGCTGAGCATCCTGGCCGAGCCGCCCGTCACCCTGGTGGACCGCGTCGCGGACCGCCGTGGCACGCGCAAGGTGGCGGAGGCGTACCTGCAGTTCCTCTACACCCCGGAGGCACAGGACATCATCGGCGCCAACTACTACCGGCCGCGCGATCCCCAGGCGGCCGCGAAGTACGCGAAGCAGTTCCCGAAGCTCAACCTCGTGACCGTGGACGAGGCCTTCGGCGGCTGGCAGAAGGCCCAGAAGACGCACTTCGTGGACGGCGCGCTGTTCGACCAGGTCTTCGCCCGCTGACACCGCCGGAACGCCGACCATGAGCACCGTCCTGCGCCGCCACAGCGTCCTGCCCGGATTCGGGCTCGCCCTCGGCTTCACGCTGCTGTACCTGAGCCTCGTGGTGCTGATCCCGCTGTCGGCGGCGTTCATCAAGACGGCCTCGCTCACCTGGTCGGCGTTCATCGCCGAGGTGACGTCGCCGCGGGTGCTGGCCTCCTACCGCCTGACCTTCGGCGCCTCCTTCCTGGCGGCCAGCCTGAACGCCGTATTCGGGCTGCTGGTGGCCTGGGTGCTGGTGCGCTACCGCTTCCCCGGCAAGCGCATCGTGGACGCCATGGTGGACCTGCCGTTTGCGCTGCCCACCGCCGTCGCGGGCATCGCGCTGGCCGCGGTGTACTCCACCAACGGCTGGATCGGGCAGCTGTTCGCACCCTTCGACGTGAAGATCGCCTTCACGCCCCTGGGCGTGGTGGTGGCGCTGACCTTCATCGGCCTGCCCTTCGTGGTGCGCACCGTCCAGCCCGTCCTCGAGGATCTCGAGCCCGAGCTCGAGGAGGCGGCCGCCACCCTGGGCGCCACGCGGCTGCAGACCTTCACCCGAGTGGTGTTCCCCACGCTGCTGCCGGCGCTGCTCACCGGCTTCGCGCTGGCCTTCGCGCGCGCCATCGGCGAGTACGGCTCGGTGATCTTCATCGCCGGGAACATGCCCATGGTCTCGGAGATCACGCCGCTGCTCATCATCACCAAGCTGGAGCAGTACGACTACGCCGGTGCCACGGCGCTGGCGGTGGTGATGCTGCTGGTGTCCTTCGCGCTGCTGCTGCTCATCAACCTGCTGCAGTGGTGGACGCGCCGCCGCCGCGCCGTTGCCTGAGTCCCGGTCCATGTCCGCCATTGCCTTGCCGCATCCCGCCGCCGCGCCCGTCGTCCACGTGCGGCGCATCGAACGCGCCACCGCCGAGCCCGCCTGGATCCGGTTCCTGCTCATCGGCCTGGCGCTCGCCTTCCTGGGGATCTTCCTGTTCGTGCCGCTGGCGGCCGTGTTCTACGAGGCGCTGCGCAAGGGGGTCGGCACCTACCTCCAGGCCGTCACCGACCCGGACGCCCTCTCGGCCGTGCGGCTCACGCTGCTGGCCGCCGCCATCTCGGTGCCGCTCAACCTGGTGTTCGGCGTGGCCGCCGCCTGGGCCATCGCCAAGTTCGAGTTCCGCGGCAAGAACGTGCTGGTGACGCTGATCGACCTGCCATTTTCGGTCTCGCCCGTGATCGCCGGCCTGATCTACGTGCTGGTGTTCGGACTGCAGGGCTGGTTCGGGGAGACGCTGCGCGACCACGACCTGAAGGTGATCTTCGCCGTGCCGGGCATCGTGCTGGCCACGGTGTTCGTCACCTTCCCCTTCGTGGCCCGCGAGCTGATCCCGCTCATGCAGGCCCAGGGCACCGAGGAGGAGGAGGCCGCCGTGGTGCTGGGTGCCCGCGGCTGGCAGGTGCTGTGGCGGGTGACGCTGCCCAACGTGAAGTGGGGCCTGCTCTACGGCGTGATCCTGTGCAACGCCCGTGCCATGGGCGAGTTCGGCGCGGTGTCGGTGGTGTCGGGCCACATCCGCGGCATGACCAACACCCTGCCGCTGCACGTGGAGATCCTCTACAACGAGTACCAGTTCGCAGCCGCCTTCGCCACCGCCTCGCTGCTCGCGCTGCTCGCGCTGGTGACGCTGGCGCTCAAGGCGTGGGTCGAGCGCCGCTTCAGCCATTGATCGCGCTCACGCGCGCCGCCAGGGAAAGGGAGACGCCATGAGCATCGAGGTCAGGAACGTGAACCGCCGCTTCGGCAGCTTCGCGGCGCTGGACGACGTGAGCCTGGAGGTGCGCACCGGCGAACTGCTGGCGCTGCTCGGGCCCTCCGGGTCGGGCAAGACCACCCTCCTGAGGGTGATCGCCG
>CAZXJW010000262.1:0-5117 GCA_964641005.1 uncultured Rhodocyclaceae bacterium | reverse complement strand
TTCCTCCACCGTCATGTCGGCGGGCACGACAAGGACGCCGCCAAGGTCAAGGTTGACCTCAACCTGCGCGCCCTCCTTGTATCCGAACACGCTCTTGAGCAGGAAGATTGCGGGCACGAATGCGCCCGCACGCGCCTGCTGCACGAGGATGCTGACCAACTCGTCATGGAGGACGCCCCGGCCACGGTCCAGCGCGGCCTGAACCTCCGGCTGGCGGCGGCGGCAGGCAAGGAGCGTGTCGTGGCTGATCCGAAGGACCTTGGCGATGGTCTCTTGGTGGCAGCCCTTGGCGCTAAGCTCCTCAATGATCTTGAGGCCCTTCGCCCCGATGACGTAGTGCGGGCGGCCATTGCGGCTGCCCGGCCCACGGGGCGTGGTGTAGACGGCGGGCGTGTCGTCAGTGGGCATTGGCGCGCTCCTCCTTCATGGTGGCGATGACCTTTGCCACGGTGGACTTTCCGACCTTGAGCTCACGGGCGATGGTGTTGATGCCGACGCCCTGTTCACGCAGGGACCGGATCGCATCAAGGATGCCGTCGCTGGCCGGGGGACGCCCAAGGCGCACACCCTTCGCGCGGGCGGTGGCAAGGCCTGCGTGGGTGCGCTCTATGATGAGGTCGCGCTCCAATGCCGCAAAGACCGATGCGATGCCCAGCATGGCCCGGCCCGCCGGGGTGGAAGTATCCATTGATTCTCTGTCCAGATAGAGGTCCACCCCGATCTGGCGCACCTCATCAAAGAGCAAGGCAAGGCCGCTGAGACTGCGCCCAAGGCGGGACACGTCAACGGCGGCGATGGTGTCAAAACGCCTCCGCCGGGCATCGGCCATCATCCTGTCAAACTCAGGCCGGGCCTTGGCCGCGCCGCTGATGGTCTCCACATACTCGCCCACGATGGTCCATCCACGAAGGGCAGCGACCTCGTGCAGGCGGCGGGATTGATTTTCAGTCTGCTGTGAGTGGGAGCTCACGCGCATGTAGAGCGCCACGCGGTTGGGCTTGTCCGTCATTGTTGTTCCTCCATGACCCGGCGGGCCTTGTTTCGGGCGTTCGCGGCCCTGATGAAGTTGCGGAGCTTGGTGGCCTGTCGTTTGGCGATGGCCTCAGGGGTGTGGGCGCGTGCCAGTGTGGCTGCACCTTCGGGTGTCAAGAGGTAGGCAACCTGCTTGGCGCGGGCCTGCGCACGGGCATCGTGCCGGTTCTTTGCCTCCTTGGTGGCCGCGCGATGCTTGGCCTTCACGTCAGGCCGGGCATGTGCCTCCTTCATCGCAGCGCTGAATGCGGCCATCGCCTCGGGTCTGACCCTCGCAGCCTTGATCTTGGCCTTCGCCTCGGGTGTCTTGCTGGCTTCACCAGCAGCCTTTGCTGCGGCCACTCGCATCGCCCGAACTTCGGGGCGCTTACACGCCAGCTTTTGGGCAGCACTCTGTTTCGCCCGGACCTCGGGGTTGGCCCATCCTGCTCTCGTGGCCGCCCGCACCTTCTCCCGCCAGTTAGGGTCAGCGGCCATGCGCAGAGCGGCTTCCCGTGTCTGGCCGTCTCCCCCGTCAGCCTTGTTCACGCACCGCCGCCCAAGGGCAGCGCGCGCCAGCCGGATCGCGCGGCGCTCCGCCGCATTCACCGCGCCACGGTCCCCCTGCACCACGGCAAGGATGCGCCACTGGACCGCTGCGCCGTGGCGGCGGTGGAAGTGGCCGACGACGACACCGGACCCCCGGTATCCGTCTGGCAGGGAGCCAGTCCCCCGGCGGGGCCAGCCTTCGGGGTCGCACTCGTGCTTGCCGATGTAGGTGGCACCAGAGCCCGGGGAGCGGAAGGCGTAGATGACTGCCCTCATGCTGCCACCTCACCGGGGAGCGGGTCGCCAAAGCAGAGGTTGTTCAGCTTGTCGGCCATGGTGATGGTGGGTCCCCCGGCGCGCGGTGTGTGCGGGACCGGGGCGGTCATGCCTTCGGGGAGGACCAAGTGATAGACGGCAAAGACCTCGTTGGGGTCGTATCCGTTGGCGAGATTGTCGGCCAAGAGCTTGGCCTTCTCCGCCTCCGACAGGTCGTCAGGGTGGCTGTCGCCCCGGAAGGTGCCCATCCCGGCGTAGTCGGTGGCAAGCCAGCGCTGATAGCCGTTCTCGTGGGTGGTGCGGATGCCATAGCCCTTCAATGACGCGACATCCCAGCTCAGCCCGGACTTGATGGTCACGTCCTTCCACGGGGTCAACGCTTCCCGCAACTCCGACATTGAGGCACCGCCGGAGCGGAACAACAGGTCAACGAGGATGGCCTGTTTGGTCCCGGCACGGCAGGCCTTCGCCTCCGCCTTCGGGGCGATTGTGATGCCCCGGCTGCGGCGCTGGCGCTCCGGCTGGGCCTTGGCAACCGGCTGGACGGCGGGCTGGGGAGCGGGCGCGGCGGGCTCCTCTGCCACAGGCGCGGCAGCGGCCAGTGCAACGAGGTTCGCCCAGATGCGGCGGGCGGCGGTGTCCCGGTCAGGGAAGCGCTTCACGGGGGCGATGCCCAAGGGGGCGGCGGTCGCGGCGAACAGGGCTGCGCCGTCCTTGATGCTCAACTCTTTCAGGTCCTCTGCGATCAGCACCAGCAGGTGGTCTGCGGCGTCAGCGGCGGCGGTGGCCTCTGCCGCTGTGGCGAACAGGGCGAAGGTTCCGGCGGCGGGGTTCACGGTGGCGAATGTGGCGGTCATGTCGTTCTCCATTTCTGCAACTCAGGGTTGAATCGTGAGGAGAACTTAATGGGAACATCCATCTCAAGTAAAGGAAAAAACGCCCTAAAAACGGACACTTGACGGGCAACAGGGCCGGGAAGAAGGGGCCTGTTGAATTCGTGGAATAATCTCACAGCGGGCCGGGACACCTTTTCCGGGCGGGGTCCGCAGCCCTACCGCACCAATGAAATGGGTCGCCCTGGCATTTCCGTTGGTGGCCCTTTAGGCACCACGCAGAGGACGCAATGCGATGGCTTTCCCACCTCCCTGCCCAAGGGCAACCGCAGGCTCACGTCCGGGCTCACGTCCGGGGGCGTCCGGGTCTGCGTCCGGGCTAGGACCGCGCTAACCCCCATCCCGGACAGCGCTTTTCGCCTCACGTCCGGGCCGTCCGGGTTATCTCTTACATATCGCGGGGAGAGACAGAGAGGAGAGACGGGGGAGGACCAGAGAGGGGGCAGAAGTATAGCACAATAGGGTGGAACCCGGACGCCCCGGACGTGCCGCGCTAAGCTGTTGTTATCTTGGGCAATGGGTGCAGGCACGCCCGGACGTGGAGCCCGGACGCGCCCCATGGGCCTAGAACGGCGGTTCTGCATCCGTGGGCCGGAAGCCCACGTCAGGGCGCAGGCGGATGCCCCCGAAAGACGGGACGCGCCCGCCATCACCGCCCGCCTTCACGCCGCGCACCGCGCCCTCCATGGCGCTGTAGAGCATGTTCGCCCAGGCTGGGGCTCCACCGACATAGTCGTGCCCGATCCGGTCCCGGTGCCATGCCCGGAAGGCGCTGAACAGGTGGTCCTTCGCAACACGGTGGCCGCCCCCGACCTCGCACCACTCCCGCACGAAGGCCGGGATGGGCGACGCAAGGTCAGTCATCTGCAAGGCCACGTCGCGCCCGGCCTCCGGCTGCGTGATCCGGCCACGCGCCCGGACGCGCCGCCACCCCTCCATCGCCCAGTTGAGGATGCCCGGAAGCTCCGCCATCAGGGCCGGGGTCAGGCCGCTGTCCTCCCGCCCGAAGAAGGACTGCCGCATGGGCAGCACGATGAAGCGCGACACCAGCGCACCCGACCTGTCAGCGAACTTCGGCACCTCGTTGGTCATCACGACAAAGCGCGCCCGGAGCGTCACCTCCACCGCAGACCTGTGCTTGCGGTTCACACTGACCCGGTCCTCCCCCGTGATCCGCAGCAGGTTCTCTGCCACCGCCGCCTCATCGGTGCGGCTGGACAGGCGCATGTCGGAGACAATCGCAAGCTGCTTTGCCAGCAGGGGTTCAAGCCCGAAGTCGCTGCGCCCAAGGCTGTTCAGGGAGGGCGCGACCGTGTTTGCCTCCCCCACCAGCTTGCCCATGATGCGCCCGATGGTCCCCTTGCCGGAGCGCTTGGGGCCGGGGATCAGCAGCGCCTTCTGGAGGCTGGTGTCCGGGGTCAGGAGGTAGCCCATGAACTCCTGCAAGGCGGCGATGCAGTCGCCCTCATCGTCACCCGGCCAGACCTCGTTCAGGAAGGCCAGCCACCGCACCGGGGCGGGCGCGGCGGGGTCGTGGGCGAAGTCCAGCGCATTGCGCGTGAACAACTCTGGCGTGGCGGGCAGCAGGTCGCCAGACGGCAGGTGCAGCAGGCCTGAGCGGGTCGGCAGCAGGTCCAGCGGGTCAGGCCCGGCCCGCCCGTCCAGCCAGCGCGGCGGTTCCACCCGCGACGGCGGCAGGTGGGCCACCGCCTTCAGGGCGTCCAGCGCGGCGGACACGGCACCCGGGGTCGGCACGAAGGGGCGCACCTCACTGTCCCGCTCCACCCGGCAGGTTTCAAGGAAGGCCCAAGCCTCCGCCCGGATGGTCGCCTCAGTCAGGCCGGTGTAGGCCGCGCCGTCCCAGTCAAGGAACTCCTCGTGGTGGTGCAGCAGGCGCGGGCGGCGGGCATCACGCAAGGCCCGTGCCCAGTGCATCGGCGCACCCGTCACGACAGGCCCGGGCCGGGGCTGGCGCTCCAAGGCCCGCTGGACCTGCCGCCGGGCATAGCTCTCCGGCTTGGGCTGTTCGCGGACGTGCGCGCTCACCCCGAAGTCGGGGTCAAGGATCACGGCCAGCATGTCATCGTCAGACACATCGGCCCGGATCAGGTCGCACAGGACGTGCAGCACGAGGGCGGAGCGGTCAGACCACTTGGCCGGGTCGTCAGGGTCGGTGCCCTGCACGATCAGCGCCCGGGTCCGGTCGGGCACACCCGCAAGGTCGTCAAGGTTCACCCGCCCGACAGGCCCGCCCGCTGCCGGGGCTGGCGCAGGGGCCACCCCGCGCGGGGCGGCTGTAAAGGCGTCCAGCCGGTAGCGCCGCGTCCAGTCCACCTCCACAACGCGCGCCAGCGCGGGCACCCGGCCCTTCGCCCGCTTCTTCGCCCC
>CAZXJW010000261.1:0-5131 GCA_964641005.1 uncultured Rhodocyclaceae bacterium | reverse complement strand
TGCCGCCGTGGGGCGGCGCGCCGTACTGCAGCGCATCGAGCAGGAAGCCGAACTTGGCGCGCGCCTCGTCGTGGCCGATGTTGAGCGCCGTGAACACCTTCGACTGCACCGCCTGGTCGTGGATCCGCACCGAGCCGCCGCCGATCTCCCAGCCGTTGAGCACCATGTCGTAGGCCTTGGCGATCGCCTTGCCGGGATCGGTGTCGAGGAACTGCTCGTGGCCGTCCTGCGGGCTGGTGAAGGGGTGGTGCAGGGCGTCCCAGCGCTTGTCCTCGTCGTTCCACTCGAACATGGGGAAGTCCACGACCCACAGCGGCTTCCACTCCTTGCTGGCGTGGCCGTGGTCGTGGCCGATCTTCGCGCGCAGCGCGCCCATGGCGTCGTTCACCACCTTGGCACGGTCGGCGCCGAAGAAGATCACGTCGCCGTCCTCGGCGCCGGTGCGCTCCATGACGTTGAGCACCACGGGCTCAGGCAGGAACTTGAGGATGGGCGACTGCAGCCCCTCCATCCCCTTCGCCCAGTCGTTGACCTTGACGTAGGCCAGCCCCTTGGCGCCGTAGATGGCCACGAACTGGGTGTAGTCGTCGATGTCCTTGCGCGAGAGCTTGCCGCCGCCGGGCACGCGCAGCGCCGCCACCCGCCCGCCCGGCATGAGGGCGGCCTCGCGGAACACCTTGAAGTCGACATCGCGCATCAGGTCGGTGATCTCGGTGAGCTCGAGCGGCACGCGCAGGTCGGGCTTGTCGGAGCCGTACCTCGACATGGCCTCGGCGAAGCTCATGCGCGGGAAGGGCGCGGGCAGCTCGATGCCGGCGGTCTCGCGGAACACGGCGCGGATCATCTCCTCCATGAGGCCCGTGATCTCGGGAACGCCCAGGAAGGAGGTCTCGATGTCGATCTGGGTGAACTCGGGCTGGCGGTCGGCGCGCAGGTCCTCGTCACGGAAGCACTTGGTGATCTGGTAGTAGCGGTCGAAGCCCGCCATCATCAGCATCTGCTTGAACAGCTGCGGCGACTGCGGCAGGGCGAAGAACTCGCCGTGGTGCACGCGCGAGGGCACCAGGTAGTCGCGCGCGCCCTCGGGCGTGGACTTGGTGAGCATCGGCGTCTCGATGTCGATGAAGCCCTGGGCATCGAGGTAGCGGCGCACCGCCATGGCCACCTTGTAGCGCAGCCGCAGGTTGCGCTGCATCTGCGGGCGGCGCAGGTCGAGCACGCGGTACTCCAGGCGCACGGTCTCGGAGACGTTCTCGTCGTCCATCTGGAAAGGCGGCGTGAGCGCGGCGTTGAGGATGGAGATGTCCTTCGCCAGCACCTCGATCTCGCCGCTGTGCAGGTTGGCGTTGGTGGTGCCCTGCGGGCGCTCGCGCACGCGGCCCTCCACCTTCACCACGTACTCGCTGCGCACGCGGTCGGCCGTGGCGAAGGTGTCCGGCGTGTCGGGATCGATCACCACCTGCACCAGGCCTTCGCGGTCCCGCAGGTCGATGAAGATCACGCCGCCGTGGTCGCGGCGGCGGTGCACCCAGCCGAACAGGGTGACGGTCTGGCCGAGGTAGGTCTTGTCGATGAGGCCGCAGTAGTTGGTGCGCATGGCTGGGGGATGTGGGACGTCGGATGATGGTGAATGGAAGGATGTGCGATGCCGGCCTCAGGCCCGGGGCCCGGCCTGGCGGGCCCCGGTCGGGGGGGCGACGCCCATCGAGATGATGTACTTGAGCGCCGCATCGACGCTCATGTCGAGCTCGATCACGTCCTTGCGGGGAACGATGACGAAGTAGCCGCCGGTCGGGTTGGGCGTGGTCGGCACGTAAACGCTCACGTAATCGCCCTGCAGGTGGTTGACCACGTCTCCGCCCGGCACACCGGTCATGAAGGCGATGGTCCACATGCCCTCGCGCGGCCACTGCACCAGCAGCGCCTTGCGGAAGGCCTCGCCCTTGGACGAGAACATCGTGTCCGAGACCTGCTTCACGCTGGCGTAGATCGACTTCACCACCGGAATGCGGCCGAGGAGTCGTTCCCAGCCCTCGACGATGCGCTGGCCGATGAAGTTGGCGGCCAGCACGCCGGTCACCAGCAGCACGGCGAGGTCCAGGATCACGCCGAGGCCGGGGATGTCGAATCCGAGCCAGGACACCGGCCGCCATGACTCCGGCAACAGGAGCAGGGTCTGGTCCATGGTCGTGATCAGGGCCCGCAGCACCCAGAAGGTGATGCCCAGCGGAACCCAGATCAGCAAGCCGGCAATGAGATAACGTCGCATCGATGCAGCCAGAAACGACGCGGAGGGTGTGGACCCACACCCTCCGCGTCAGGGGGAACGGAATCCCGCGCCGCCGCGCGGGAATCGCCTCAGTGACAGGCGCAGTTGGTGCCGCAGGCGGCCGCGCTGGCGCTGCCGCCATCGGAGGAACCGCCGGAATCGGACTTGGACTCGCCACCGCCGGAGCCGGCGTCGGTTTTTGCGTCGACCTTGGCCGCGGGCTTGGCGCCGTTGTTGCGGAAGTCGGTCGCGTACCAGCCGCTGCCCTTGAGCTGGAAGCCGGCCGCCGAGATGAGCTTGGTCATGGACGACTGGCCGCAGGACGGGCAGACGCTGATGGGCGCATCGCTCACCTTCTGGAGAAACTCCTTCTCCAGGCCGCAGTTGCCGCAGCGGTATTCGTAGATGGGCATGGTATCCCCCGGAAAATGAAGGCGAATTATAGACGGGAGGACGGGCTCCGCGCACGGGAGAGATGGGGATGGTCGCGGCCCGGCTCAAGGGGGGCGCTTTCGCGCGCCGGCGCGGCCCGGTAGCCTTCCCCACCTCCCCGCCTTCGCCTACCCCATGCTCAACACCACCCGCTGGCCCTATCCCCGCGTCATCGCCCACCGAGGCGGCGGCATCCACGCCCCGGAGAACACCCTGGTGGGCATCCGCGTGGCCGGATCGCTGGGCTTCGGTGGCGTGGAATTCGACGTGCGGCTGGCGCGCTACGGCGTGCCGGTGCTCATGCACGACGACACCGTGGATCGCACCACCGACGGCCACGGCCCCGTCAACGCCCTGGATGCCGCCGAACTGCGCGCCCTGGACGCCGGCACCTGGTTCGGCAACGAGTTCGGGGGTGAGCACGTGCCCACCTTCGAGGCCGCGTCGGCCCTGTGCCACGGCCTGGGCCTGTGGGCGAACGTGGAGATCAAGGCCGGCGATCACGAGGATGCCGCCGAGACCGGGCGGGTGGTGGCCAGCCAGGCGGCACGGCTGTGGCAGAAGGCCAGCCCGGCGCCGGTGCTGTCGTCGTTCTCCGAGGCGGCGCTGGCGGCGGCCAGGGATGCCGCCCCTGGGCTGCCCCGGGGCCTGCTGGTGCACGCCGCTCCCCCGGACTGGCGCGAGCGGCTCGCCGCCCTGGGCTGCCGCTCGCTGCACTGTCACCACGAGACCGTCACGCCGGAGCTGGTGACGGCGGTCCATGAGGCCGGGTACGGCCTGCTCTGCTATACCGTGAACGCCGTGGGCCGCGCGGTTCGGCTGCTCGAGATGGGCGTGGACGCGGTCGTGACGGACGAACTGCGCGACGTTCGACCCGACCTGCCGGGAATGTTCGGGCTGACGGCCTGACGGGGACCTTCGCGGGTCTGCACGAGACACCGTTTCGAAACCCCTTGCGCCTTCAAACCCCTTGCGAGGGGGATTTCGAGGGGGATTTCGCGATATCCGCCCGGAAACCCCTTGCCCGCAAACCCCTTGCGAAGGGGATTTCACCAAGGGGCCTTCACTCGAAAACCCCTTGCGAGGGGGATTTCAGTCCCTGCCCGACCGCCAGATCGACCAGACGAGCCAGAGGCCGTTGAGCGACGCCAGAAGGAAGCCCAGCAGCCCGAACACCGGCAGGCCCATCAGTTCCGGTCCGCCCTTGACCGTCAGGACGATGGACGAGCCCACGATCAGCGCCGCGGTGACCACGCCGATGGTGAGCCGGTTGGTGCTGCGGTCGATCTGGTGACCGAAGTGGTCGAGACGCTTCAGGTCGAGCTCGATCTTCATGCGCCCGCGCCGCGCGTCGCGCAGCAGCCGCGACACGTCGCCCGGAAGCCCCTGCAGCGCGCTCACCACCGCGGAGAGGCCGTGCTGCATGCGCTTGGCCACCGCCTTGGGCTGGTAGCGGTCGAGGATGACGCCGCGCACGAAGGGGCGCAGGTGGTCCACAAGGTGGAAGCCGGGATCCAGCTGGCGGCCGAGGCCCTCGAGCGAGATGAGCGCCTTGAACAGCAGCGTGAGGTCCGCCGGCAGCACGATGTGGTGGTCGCGCATGATGGCGGTGATGTCGGAGAGCAGCTGGCCGAGGCGGATCTCCTGCAGCGTGAGGTGCTCATAGGTGAACACCAGCTCGCCCAGGTCGTTGGCCAGCCTCGCCTCGTCCACGTCGCCCGTGGAGGTCCAGTCGAGCAGCACCTCCATCATGCCGCGCTCGTCGCGCCGCGACAGCGCGGCGAGCAGGTCCACGATCTGGTCGCGGCGGGTGGGCGACAGGCGCCCGGTCATGCCGAAGTCGATGATGCACAGCCGGTTGCCGGGCAGGTAGAACACGTTGCCGGGGTGCGGGTCGGCGTGGAAGAAGCCGTCGCGCAGGATCATCTTGAGCACGGCATCGGCGCCCCGGCGCGCCAGCACCTTGCGATCGAGCCCGGCGCGCTCCACCAGCTCGAGGTCGTTGCCCGGCACGCCCTCGATGTAGTCCTGCACGTTCATCAGCGCGCTGGTGTGGGCCCAGTGGATGCGCGGGATGACGATCTCGGTGGTCGCCGTATAATTAAAAAAGAAGCGGTCCTGGCTGCGCGCCTCGGCGGCGAGGTCGAGCTCGCGGTTCAGCGAGCGGCCGAACTGCGCCACCATCTCCGCGGGCTGGAAGCGCGCGAGCTCGGGCAGCTCGGCCTGCGCCACCGAGGCGATGTAGCCGAGGATGCGCAGGTCGGCGTCGATCTTGGCGCGGATGCCGGGGCGGCGGATCTTGAGCACCACGGGCGTGCCGTCGGGCAGCTTCGCGCGGTGCACCTGGGCGATGGAGGCCGCTGCGTGGGCGCGCTCGTCGAGCTCGCGGAACAGCTCGTGGGGAGAACCGCCCAGCGCCTTCTCCAGCTC
>CAZXJW010000260.1:0-5154 GCA_964641005.1 uncultured Rhodocyclaceae bacterium | reverse complement strand
GGTTGACGCGGCGCAGCACTGCCGGCTACCTTACTGACCGGTCAGTTATTTGCTGGTTCCTCCCTCCCATGCCCCCCGTGAGCACTCCGCCCGGCACCGCCGGGCGCAAGGCACTGCGTCCCGAAACCCGCTGGGCTCGCCGCAAGGATGCCCGTCCGGCGGAACTGCTGGCGGCCGCGCTCGACCTGTTCGTGGAGCGCGGCTATGCCGCCACCCGCCTGGACGACGTGGCGGCCCGGGCCGGCGTCAGCAAGGGCACCCTGTACCTGTACTTCTCGGGCAAGGAGGAGCTGTTCAAGGCGGTGATCCGCGAGGGCCTCGTGCCCATCTACCAGCAGGGCGAGCGCATGGTGGACGAGCACCAGGGCAGCGCCGAGGACCTGCTGCGCAAGCTCATCGGCACCTGGTGGGAGATGGTGGGCAACACCAAGCTCGCCGGACTGCCCAAGCTCATGATCGCCGAGTCGGGCAACTTCCCCGACGTGGCCCGCTACTACTTCGACGAAGTGGTGGCGCGCGGACGCAAGCTCGTGGCGCGCGCCATCGCCCGGGGCACCGACAGCGGCGAGTTCCGCGAGCTCGACCCCGACATGGTGGTGCGACTGACGCTCGCGCCCATGCTGCTCATGTCCATCTGGCGGCACTCGTTCGCCTTCTGCGACACCGCGCCCATCGATCCCGAGCAGTACCTCGCCGTGCACCTGGACGTGCTGCTCAACGGCCTGAGGGTCGGGCGATGAAGCCGTTCGAACTGGCGGTGGCGGGCGCTTCCACCCGCAGGCGGCGGCTCGTGAAGTGGGGCATCGCGGTGGTGGTGCTGGCGGCGCTGCTCGCGGCGGGCGCCGCGTGGAAGAAGCGCCAGGCGAGCGTCGCGCCTGCCACGACGCCCTCCGTGGGGCCGGCGGCGCAGCAGCGCGTCATGGAGATCGCGCCCGTCGACCTGGAGACCGTGCGCCGCGAGGCCTTCAGCCGCTCCGTGCCGCTGTCGGGCAGCCTCAAGCCCGCGGAGTGGACCATGGTGAAGTCCAAGGTGGCTGGCGAACTGAGCGCCGTGCTGGTGCGCGAGGGCGAACGGGTGGCCCGCGGCGCCGTGCTGGCGCGCTTCGACGAACGCGACCTGCAGGCGAAGGTGGCCGAGCGGCGCGCCGCGCTCGAGGCGGCCCGCGCCCAGCTGGGGCTGGCGCAGAAGAACCAGGCTTCCAACGCGGACCTGCTGGCCAAGGGCTTCATCTCCCGGAACGCCTACGACACCGCCGAGAGCAACCTCGCGGTGGCCGAGGCCAACCTGCGCTCGGCCGAGGCGCAGCTCGAGGTGGTCACCAAGGCGCTGTCGGATGCCGTGGTGCGCGCGCCCATCGCCGGCATCGTCGCCGAGCGCTACGCCCAGGCGGGCGAGAAGCTGCCGGTGGACGCGCGCATCCTCTGGCTGGTGGATCTCGCCCGCATGGAACTCGAGGCCGAGGTTCCCGCCTCGGACATCGCCGCGCTCGCGCCGGGACAGGCGGTGGAGTTCTCGGTGGAGGGCTTCGAGGGCCGCAGCTTCCAGGGCAAGGTGGACCGCATCAACCCCTCCGCCGACGAGCGCTCCCGCGCCCTGAAGGTGTACGTGGTGCTGCCCAATCCCGACCAGGCGCTCAAGGGCGGCATGTTCGCCAAGGGCACGCTGCGCGTGTCGGCGGGCCGCGACGCGGTGCTGGTGCCGCTGTCGGCGGTGCGCGAGGAGAACGGCGAGACGGTTGCCTGGGTGCTTGAGGGCGACAGCGTGGCACGGCGCCCGGTGAAGCTCGGCCTGCGCGACCCCGGCCGGGGCGTGGCCGAGGTGCTGGAGGGCCTGAAGCCCGGCGAGCGCCTGTTGCGGGCGTCCATCTCGAACGTCGCCCCGGGCGCCCGCGTGCGCCTGGTGGGCGCGGCCGGCTGAGCGCCCCGCCATGTGGTTCACCCGCGTCAGCATCTCCAACCCGGTGTTCGCCACCATGCTGATGGCCGCGCTGCTGGTGCTCGGGCTGTTCTCCTACAAGCGCCTGTCGGTGGAGCAGTTCCCCAACGTGGAATTCCCGGTGGTGGTGGTGACCACCACCTACCCGGGCGCCTCGCCCGAGGTGGTGGAGACCGACCTCACCCGGCCCATCGAGGAGGCGGTCAACACCATCAGCGGCCTGAAGACGCTGACCTCGCGCTCCTACGAGGGCCAGTCCATCGTCATCGCCGAGTTCGACCTGCTCACCGAGCCCGCGGTGGCGGCCCAGGACGTGCGCGAGAAGGTGGCGGCCGTGAAGGCGCGCTTCCGGCGCGAGGTGGACGAGCCGGTGATCTCGCGCTTCAACCCCGACGAGCAGCCGGTGGTGGCGGTGGCGGTGCGCTCGGCCAAGCGCGGGCTGCGAGAGCTCACCACCCTGGCCGACCAGGTGGTGGTCAAGCGCCTGGAGTCGGCCCGGGGCGTGGGGCGCGTGACGCTGGTGGGTGGCGTGCGCCGCGAGGTCCAGGTGCAGTTGAAGCCCGCCGAGCTCGAGTCGCTGGGCGTGGGCGTGGACCAGGTGATCCAGGCCATCCGCCAGGAGAACCAGGAGCTGCCCGCCGGGGCGCTGACCAGCAGCGAGTCCGAGCGGCTGGTGAAGGTCCAGGGGCGCATCGCCTCGGCGCAGCAGTTCCGCGACATCATCGTGGCGCGGCGCGGTTCGGCACCGGTGTACCTCTGGCAGGTGGCCAACGTCGTGGACGGCCAGCAGGAGGCGGAGAACCTGGCCCTGGTCAACGGCGTTCGCGGCATCGCCATCGACGTGGTGAAGGCCCAGGACGCCAACACCATCGCGGTGGTGGACGGCGTGCGCCGCGCCGTGGCCGAGCTCAAGACCACCCTGCCGCCAGATGTGGAACTGGACGTGGTGCGCGACACCTCGCTGGGCATCCGCAACTCCGTGGCCAACGTGCAGCGCACCATCGTCGAGGGCGCGCTGCTCACCATCCTGATCGTCTGGGTGTTCCTGCGCTCCTGGCGCAGCACCGTCATCACCGGCCTGACGCTGCCCATCGCCCTGATCGGCACCTTCACGGTGATGTACGCCATGGGCTTCTCGCTCAACGTCATGACCCTCATGGCCATGTCGCTGTCGGTGGGGCTGCTCATCGACGACGCCATCGTGGTGCGCGAGAACATCGTGCGCCACGCCAACATGGGCAAGGACCACCGCACCGCCTCCCTCGAGGGCACGCAGGAGATCGGGCTGGCCGTGATGGCCACCACCTTCACCATCTGCGCCGTGTTCCTGCCGGTGGCCTTCATGGGGGGGATCATCGGGCGCTTCTTCCACTCCTTCGGCATGACGGTGGCCGCGGCGGTGCTGCTGTCCATGCTGGTGAGCTTCACGCTCGATCCGATGCTCTCCAGCATCTGGCACGACCCGGAGGCCGAGGGCGTGAAGGGCCGCGGCCCGGTGGCGCGCTTCCTGCGCTTCTCCGAGTCGGTGTTCGAGGCCGTGAGCCGCTTCTACCAGCGGCTGGTGGCCTGGTCGCTGCAGCGGCGCAAGACCGTCCTGGTGCTGGCCGCGGCGAGCTTCTTCGGCAGCTTCGCCCTGGTGCCGCTGATCGGTTCTGAGTTCGTTCCCGAGTCCGACCTGAACGAGCTGCTGGTGTACGTGAACACCCCGGCGGGATCGTCGCTGGAGTTCACGCAGGCCAAGGTGCGCCAGGTGGACGCGGCGCTGCGCGAGTTTCCGGAGGTGGCCTACACCTACGCCACGGTGAACACCGGCGTGGTGCAGGGCAAGAACTACTCCACGGTGTTCGTGCGTCTGAAGGACCGCCGCGAGCGCACCCGTTCCCAGAAGCAGCTCGCCTCGCCGATCCGCGAGCGGCTCGCGCACATCGCAGCGCTCGAGGTCACCTACGTGGGCGCCTTCTCGTCCGTGTCCAGCGGCAAGCCGCTGCAGGTGAGCGTGCAGGGCGCCGACATCGCGGTGCTCGAGCGGCTCTCGGCGCAGGTGCTGGAGATCCTGCGCGGCATGCGCGGACCGGTGGACCTGGACACCTCCCTCAAGGCCGCCAAGCCCACGGTCGAGGTGCGCCTGAACCGGGACGTGGCGAGCGACCTGGGCGTGGGCACGGCCCAGGTGGGCGCGGTGCTGCGACCGCTGCTGGCCGGCGAGGCCGTGAGCACCTGGAAGGCGCCCGATGGCGAGAACTACGACGTGCGGGTCCGCCTGCCCGTGGACGAGCGTCGCAACACCGCCGACCTTGAGCGGCTGGCGCTCGTGAGCCAGCACGCGGCGGCCGACGGCGGCCCGCGCATGGTGGCGCTGCGCCAGGTGGCCGAGTTCGTGCCGACCCTGGGCGCCACCCAGATCAACCGCCGCGACCTGCGCCGCGAGGTGCTGGTCACGGCCAACGTGGCCGGACGTCCGGCGGGCGACGCCGGCCGCGAGCTCAAGGAGAGGGTCGCGGCCATCGAGCTGCCGCCCGGCTACCGGATGGTGATCGGCGGCTCCACCAAGGACATCCAGGAGACCATGGGATACGCGCTGTCGGCGCTGGGCCTGGCGGTGGTGTTCATCTACCTGATCCTCGCCTCGCAGTTCCGGAGCTTCCTGCAGCCGGTGGCCATCATGGTGTCCCTGCCGCTGTCCCTGGTGGGCGTGCTGCTGGCGCTGCTGCTGTGGCGCTCCACCCTCAACATCTTCTCGATCATCGGCTTCATCATGCTCATGGGCCTGGTGACCAAGAACGCCATCCTGCTGGTGGACTTCGTGAACCAGGCCCGCGAGCGCGGCATGGAGCGCTCGCAGGCCATCGTGGAGGCGGCCCGGGTGCGCCTGCGTCCCATCCTCATGACCACCGCCGCCATGGTCTTCGGCATGCTGCCGCTGGCGCTCGGTCTCGGCGAGGGCTCGGAGGCGCGCGCGCCCATGGCCCACGCCGTGATCGGCGGCGTGATCGCCTCCACGCTGCTCACCCTGCTCATCGTGCCCGTGGTGTTCACCTACCTCGACGACCTCGGCGCGCGGCTGCGCCGGCTGTTCGGCGCCGGCGCCGCACCCCTCGACCCGCGAAAGGATCCCGCATGACCCACCGACTCCGCCCGCTCGCGCTGATGCTCGCGCTCGCCGTGCTGCCCGCCCACGGGGCCGACCTGCTGTCGGTGTACCAGGAGGCGCTGGGCAG
>CAZXJW010000259.1:0-5156 GCA_964641005.1 uncultured Rhodocyclaceae bacterium | reverse complement strand
GCTCGCCAAGGGCGAGAAGCGCGTGAGCTTCGGCGACAAGACGGTCGAGTACCGCAGCGTGGAGGAACTGCAAGCTGCTATTCGCCAGGTGAAACGCGACCTCTTCGAGCAGGCCGTGTCCACGGGGCTGTGGCCCGGCGCGCCGCGGCAGATCCGGATCACGACGACCAAGGGGACGTGATGGGCTGGCTGAATGTGCTCAAGCGCCGCCTACTCGGCACCAGCCCCACCTATGACGGCGTGGGCGGCGGCCGCAGGGCCGTGGCCTGGCAGGTCGGCAATCCCGGGGCGGTCGCGGCGCTGGCTTTCACGCAGAACGAACTGCGCGCCAAGAGCCGCGATCTCGCCCGGCGCAACGCCTGGGCGGCCGCGGGCATCGAAGCCTTCGTGGCCAATGCCATCGGCACCGGCATCAAGCCGCAGAGCATGGTCGAGGACGCCGCGGTACGCGAGGCCATCCACGCGTTATGGTGGGACTGGGTGGAGGAGGCCGACGCCGCAGGACTCACCGACTTCTACGGCCTGCAGGCGCTGGCCTGCCGCGCGATGCTCGAAGGCGGCGAGGCGCTGGTGCGCCTGCGCTGGCGCCGCCCGGAGGACGGTCTGCCGGTGGGCCTGCAGCTGCAGGTGCTGGAGCCCGAACACCTGCCGACGACGCTCAACCGCGACCTGCCCTCGGGTCACGTCATCCGCGCCGGCATCGAGTTCGACCGGCTCGGGCGGCGCGTGGCCTATCACCTGACCCGCTCGCACCCTGGGGATGGAAGCCTGGCGCCGATGTCGGGCACGGGCGGCATGGAGACCGTGCGCGTGCCGGCGGACGAGGTCATCCACCTGTTCCGCCCGCTGCGCCCGGGGCAGATCCGCGGCGAGCCGTGGCTTGCGCGGGCCCTGGTGAAGCTGCACGAACTCGACCAGTACGACGACGCGGAACTGGTGCGCAAGAAGACCGCGGCGATGTTCGCCGGCTTCATCACGCGGCTCGCCCCCGAGGACACCCTGATGGGCGAAGGGCTGCCGGACGCCCAGGGTGCGGCACTGGCCGGGCTGGAACCCGGCACCTTGCAGATCCTGGAGCCGGGCGAGGACATCAAGTTCTCGGCGCCGGCCGACGTGGGCGCGAGCTACGGCGAGTTCATGCGCCAGCAGTTCCGGGCGGTGGCCGCCGCCATGGGCATCACCTACGAGATGCTCACCGGTGATCTCACCCAGGTGAACTACTCCAGCATCCGCGCGGGATTGCTCGAGTTCCGCCGCCGTTGCGAGGCCCTCCAGCACGGGGTGATCGTGCACCAGCTGTGCCGCCCGGTGTGGCGGGCCTGGATGGAGCAGGCCGTGCTCGAAGGGGCGCTGAGCCTGCCCGGCTACGCCCGCCGCCGGCGCGCGTACCAGGCCGCCAAGTGGATCCCGCAGGGCTGGCAGTGGGTCGATCCACTCAAGGAGTTCAACGCGCTCAAGCTCGCGATCCGCGCAGGGCTGATGAGCCGCTCGGAGGCGATCTCGGCCTACGGCTACGACGCCGAGGACATCGACCGCGAGATCGCGGCGGACAACGCCCGCGCCGATGAACTGGGGCTGGTCTTCGACTCGGATCCGCGGCACGACCAAGCATCGAGGCTGGTGCCGACACCTGCGCCCGACACCGAACTTCAGGACTGACACCGATGCTGCCCCATCTCGCCTCCCGGCTCTTTGGCACGCCCTTGCTCGTCCAGCGCGCCAAGCTCGACGTGATCCTCGCGGTGCTCTCCGAGCGCCTGCATCTGGCCGCGCCGGACGTCGAACTCGCGCCGCCGCTGCCGAGGGCCCCGAACCCTGCGGCGTCTGCGTCAAGCTCGATCGCCGTCCTGCCGATCCACGGCACCCTGGTCAAGCGCACGCTGGGGCTGGAGGCGGCCTCGGGGCTGACGAGCTACGCCGAGATCGGCGCGCGGCTGGAGGCAGCCCTTGGCGACCCTCTGGTTGCCGGCATCGTGCTCGACATCGACTCGCCCGGCGGTGAGACCGGCGGGTGCTTCGAGCTCGCACGCCGCGTGCGCGAGGCGGCGGCCGTGAAGCCCGTTTGGGCCGTGGCCAACGACGCCGCCTTCTCCGCGGCCTACGCCATCGGCTGCGCCGCCGAGCGGCTCTTCGTCACCGAGACCGGCGGCGTGGGCTCGATCGGCGTGATCGCGCTGCACGTCGACCAGTCGGTCAAGGACGCCCAAGACGGCTACCGCTACACCGCGATCACCGCGGGCGAGCGCAAGAACGACTACTCGCCGCACGAGCCGCTACACGATGCCGCCCGCGCGGCGCTGCAGGCCGAGGTGGACCGGCTCCACACGCTCTTCGTCGCGCACGTGGCGGCGATGCGTGGCCTGCCCGAGGACGCGGTGCGCGCGACCGAGGCCGCGCTCTTCTTCGGCCCGCAGGCTGCTCGAGCCGGGCTGGCCGATGGCGTGGTCAGCGAGTCCGAGCTGCAGGGCCTGCAACAATGGCTGGCCGATCACGGCCACCTGCGCGGCTGCTGGCCCTACGACGAACTCAGCAGCGTGGTGGGCCACGTGCTCGCCGACGGTCGCATCGACGCCGCGGAGCAGCGCTTCTTGCTGCAGGCCTTTGCGGTGTACGCGGCGCAGGACGCCGACCGCGCCGAGCGTGATGCAGCGTCCCAGGGCATGCCCACGCTCGCCTCGTTGTGCACCCCGGTGATCGACCTGCAGGTGGCCGGCAAACGCTGCTGCCTCGTGGGCCACTCGGTGCACTACCCGCCCGCGCTCTTCGCGGCGCGCGTGACGGCCCTGGGCGGCACGCCGGTGTCGCGCGTGGGGCCCGGCACCGACGTCGTGGTGGTGGGCGCCGAGTCCAACCCGGGCTGGCGCTATGCCCTCTTCGGCCGCGAACTCGACCAGGCCCTGGCGCTCCAGCGCGCCGGCGAGCCGCTGCTCATCGTGCACGAAGAAGACTTCCACCGCGCGGCGCAGGCGCTGGGCTGAGGCCGGCTAGAGGCCGTCGCGCTCAGCCTGCGCCGCCAGCAGGAAGCGCTGGATCAGCGAGGCCTGCAGGCGATCCTTCAGGCACACCACGTGCACGTGCGTGGCCAGGTCGTCCGGGTGCAGCGCCAGTGCCACCACGCGATCATCGGGAACCCAGGCCGTGGCGGCGACCACGCCCAGCCCCAGACCCTGGGCGACAGCCTCCTTCACGCCCTCGCGGCTGCCCATCACCACCGCACAGCGCACTTGCACGCCCGCCGCTGCCAACCCTGCCTCGAAGACGGCCCGCGTGCCCGAGCCGGGTTCGCGCAGCACGAACTCCTGGCCGTGCAAATCCTCCAGCGAGACCCGCCCACGACCGGCCAGCGCATGCGCCCGCGGGGCCAGCACCACGAGCGGCTGGCGGCGGTAGGGCAGGCAATGCACGCGGGCATCGTCCACGGCGTGCAGCAGGATGCCCACGTCGTGCTCCAGGTCGAGCACGCCGCGCAGCACCGCGCGGGAGTCGGCCATGCGAACGGTGACCTGCACCCGGGGATGCGATGCGCGAAAACGCCGCAGGATGGGCAGCACGTTGTAGGGCCCGATGGCGCCCAGCCTCAGGTGCCCCAGGTACTGGCTGCGCGCGCTGAGCAGCAGCAGCTCGGCTTCCTCTTCGGCGCGAAGGACGCGGTGCGTGGCCTCGTGCAGCAGCGCGCCGAACTCGGTCAGCACCACGCCCCGGCCGCGTCGATGGAACAGCTCCACCCCGAAGCGCTGCTCCAGGCTGGCGATGTGAGCCGAGATCGTGGGCTGGCTCAGGCCGAGCAGGCGGGCCGCGCCTGACATGCTGCCGGTGCGCGCGGTGGCTTCGAAGGCTCGCAGCTCGGCTGAGGACGAGACACCCATAGACATGGTCTATACGTTATTCGGTTTCCGTGACGGTTTTGTGGAGAGCCCTGTCATCAAGCCTCGCGACACTGAGGCCTTCTTCACTGCCGCATCGGAGATCGCCGTGACCGCTGCCCTGCGACTGACCGCTCCCGCGCATGACTCCGGGATGGAGGTGCTCCAGGGCGCGACCGGCGTGGCCGTCCATGCCGAGGCCGTCGCCGTGCGTTACGCCAACGGCACCCAGGCCCTGCAGCCCACAAGCCTCAGCTTCGAGGCGGGGCGTTTCACGGTGCTGCTGGGGGCGTCGGGTGCCGGCAAATCGACCTTGCTGCGCTGCCTGAACGGTCTGGTGCAACCGACGGGCGGCCAGGTGCGGGTCGACGGCCTGGGCACGCTCGATGAGGCCAGCCGACTGCGACACCACCGCCGCCAGACGGGGATGGTCTTCCAGCAGCATCACCTGATCGGACGCCTGAGCGTGCTGGCCAACGTGTTGATGGGGCGGCTGGGCTACCACGCGCCCTGGGCGACGCTGCGCCCCTGGTCGCGCGAGGAAAAGGAACGTGCGCTGGCCGCCATCGACCGCGTGGGCCTGATCGATCGCGCCCTGCACCGTGCCGACGAACTGTCGGGCGGGCAGCAGCAACGTGTGGGCGTGGCGCGTGCGCTGGTGCAGCAGCCCCGGGTGCTGCTGGCCGACGAGCCGGTGGCCAGCCTCGACCCGGCCACGGCCGAGCACCTGATGACCCTGATGCACCGCATCTGCCGCAGCGACGGCCTCACGGCGGTGGTGAGCCTGCACCAGGTGGAACTGGCCCGTCGCCATGCCGACCGCATCGTGGGTCTGCGCGGTGGGTCCGTGGTGTTCGACGGCCCTCCGTCCTCCCTGAACGATGCCGCCGTGGCCGAGCTGTATGGCGCCCAGGCGCACTGACCCCCTCTTGATCCGATGAATGCAAGGAGCCCCGACATGAACCGTCGTCACCTGTTGAGCACCGCGCTGACGCTCGCCCTGCTGACCCCGCTGGCCCAGGCGCAGACCGCCAACCCCTCGCGCTTGCGGGTGGCCCTGCTGCCGGATGAAAACGCCGCCACGCTGATCCAGAACGCGCAACCGCTGAAGACCTACCTCGAGCGCACGCTGAAGAAGGACATCGAGATCGTCGTGACGACCGACTACTCCTCGATGATCGAAGCGATGCGCTTTGGGCGCATCGAGGTGGCCTATTTCGGGCCCTTCTCGTATGTGCTGGCCAAGTCGCGCGCCCCGGAGATCGAGCCCTTTGCCGTGGGCGTGGAGCGCGG
>CAZXJW010000258.1:0-5158 GCA_964641005.1 uncultured Rhodocyclaceae bacterium | reverse complement strand
GTAGAAGGCCAGCACGAAGGCCGTGGCCAGCATGAGCTGGTTGAAGGTGACCACGCAGAACAGCGCCGCGGCAACCACCAGCAGGCTCTCGAATCCCAGCGACAGCGCCCAGGCCGCCCAGGCGGCCGGCCTGGCCAGCAGGACGAGCGGCAGGGAGAGCACCAGCGAGACGGCCAGCGCGACGAGCCCGTAGCCCAGGAGCTTGCCGGACAGGTACTGGCCGCGCGTGATGTCCGCCGATAGCAGCAGTTCCGTGACCTTGTCCTGGCCCTCGCGCAGCATGCTGGCGAGCACGTGCATGCAGACCACGAACACGGTCGCGAGGCGCAGGCCCGTGGCGAGGAAGCCGGCCTGGATGCGTTCGGCCTCGGTGACGGCGAGGGAGCGGGCGAACAGCCCTGCCCCGAACAGCGCCAGCGTCATGCCCGCCACGATCCAGGGCAGCCGCGTGCGCAGCGCCTCCAGCCACGCGAAGGAGGCCACCACGCGGATGCGCGCCAGGGCGCTGGAAGTGGACACGGGTCTTGCTTGAGGGAGCCTTTACGGGCCCGCATGGTATACCGACATTGCCCGGCGCAAGACCCGCAACCACTGACCGGCACCATGACCACCCTGCTGTCCCTGAACCCCGAGTCGCTCTGGGCGCGCCAGAACCTGACGCTCGGCCTGATGCTCGCCGCGCTGCACCTGTCGCTGGTGCTCGACCTCGATGGCGGCGCATCCGGCGCCTTCCTGCTGGCCCACTTCGGGCTGTTCCTGCTCTGGCAGCCGGTCTGGCAGGGTGGCCGCGACCTCGTGCCGAGCCAGACGGCACTGGTGGTGGCGGTGGGCGCGGCGCTGGCGTGGTGGACGAGCTGGTGGCTGCTGGCCCTGTGGACGGCCGTGCTGTTCTCGCTGATCGGCGGCAACGTGCCGGCCATGCGCACGGGGCGCCAGCGCCTGGCCTCGCTGCTGGCCGCCCTCTACCTGCTCGCCATGCTGCTCATGTGGGTGGTGCCCAACCTGTTCGGTGCCACCGCCGAGTACTCGCAGTTCGCGCTCGGCACCATCCGCTTCGGGCTGGCGCTGCTGGTGGCGGCCATCCCGCTGCTGGCCACCGAGCCGCGCCGCGAGCGGCCGCGCTACACCATCGACCTGGTCTACAGCGTGCTGCTGTTCCTGCTGGTGGTGGTGCTGGTGCTGGGCGCGTTCTTCGTCCAGCAGGTGACCCGCGGCGATTACGTGATGGCGCTCTCCCAGACCGTGCTGGGCATCGCGGGCGTCATGCTGCTGCTGTCCTGGCTCTGGGATCCTCGCGGCGGGTTCGAGGGCATCGGCCAGCTGCTGTCGCGCTACTTCCTCAGCCTGGGCATGCCCTTCGAGCGCTGGATGTACAGCCTGGCGAGCATCTCCGAGCGCGAGCCGGACCCGGAGCGCTTCCTCGCCGGTGCCATCGAGGAGATGCTCGGCCTGCCCTGGCTGTCGGGCGCCTCCTGGAACACCGTGCGCGGCAGCGGCAGCTCTGGCAACACCACGCGCGTGGGCACGCGCTTCAGCTTCGGCGGCATGACGGTGGAGCTCTACACCCGGTGGCGCCCGAGCCCCGCGCTGCTGCTGCACATGCGGCTGCTCGCGCAACTGCTGGGGGACTACTACGACGCCAAGGTGCGCGAGGAAGCGCAGCGCCGCACCGCCTACCTGCAGGCCATCTACGAGACCGGCTCGCGGCTCACCCATGACGTGAAGAACCTGCTGCAGTCGCTGCGTTCGCTGTGCTCGGCCGCCGAGTCCACGGGCAGCGCGGACGCAGAGGCGCTGCAGCGCCTGATCCAGCGCCAGCTGCCGCAGATCGCCCAGCGGCTGCAGGTGACGCTCGACAAGCTCGATGCCCGGCGTTCGCCCAGCGAGTCGGACGAGTCGCCAGCCGGGGAGTGGTGGCGCGCGCTCGCTCAGCGCTACGCCCACGAGGGCGTCGAGTTCCGCGCCCGCCCGCTGCCGGCCGGGGCGCGGCTGCCGGCGGACCTGTTCGACAGCGTCGCCGAGAACCTGCTCCAGAACGCCCTCGAGAAGCGCCGCCGGCGCGAGGCCTCCAGGGTGACGGCGACGCTCGACTGCGACGGCGGGCGCTGCCGGCTGAGGGTGAGCGACGACGGCGCGGCGGTGCCCGAGAACATCGCCAGTCATTTCTTCAGCGCCCCCGTGCCCTCGGAGGACGGGCTTGGCGTGGGCCTGTACCAGAGCGCCCGCCACGCGGCGGAGCGGGGCTTCCTGCTCGGCCTGGCAGTGAATCGCCCGGGGGAGGTTGCCTTCACGCTGCAGCCCGGGCAGGCCGGGGCCCAGGGATCCCGCCGCGACAACCCTGCGGCCGCCGGGCGCTCCGGGCCGGACCCGCTACGGTAGCGCGCCGCCCATGATCATCCGGGTGAGCAGCACGCTGGGCGAGATCCAGACGAGCATGTCGTCGTGCTCCACGGTGGGCGTGATGTACGGAGTGCGGCTCGCGAACACGCCATCGGCGTCCATGTTCTCGATCTCCTCCGGCGAGCGCTCGCGATAGGCCGTGGTACCCCGGTCCGCCACGGGAATGACCCCGTTCTTGCCCAGGGAGTAGATGACCACCATGGCGTTGCCGTCGGCGAGCGGAAGGATCCCGGCGGAACACGCGTTCGGGTCCGTGGAGGCCGCGGCGCAGACGGTGAGGAAGCGCGGGGCGCCGGCCCCGGCCAGGCTCGGCATGGTGGCGCCCCGCATGCCGTTGGCCGTCGTCAGGACTGGAACGCCCGCCGCCACTTCGGCGCGGCTCACGGCGTAGCGGAGCCGGTTCCTGTCGGTGTCGCCGAACGCGTCGAGGAGGTAGCCCTGGTTGTCCAGGGGCGCCAGGCCGAGCGTCACGGCGGGGACGAAGCCATCCGCCACTCCCGCGCCCGGGGCCAGGCAGATTCCGCCACCCACAGGAGATTCGATGCCGTTGGATACATCGGTGGCGGGACAGGGAAGACGGCCGTTCGCCACGGCGAAGGTCATGAGCGCATCCTTGACTTCGTCCAGGAGCCGCTGCGTCAGGACGGTGCGGCGCTGTTCCACCTGGGTCGCAAGCGGCACCAGCAGGCTCGTGAGCAGCGTGGCGACGATCACCAGCCCGATGGCAAGCTCGACGAGCGAAAAGCCGCTTTCCCTGCCGGTCGTGCGGGGTTTCATGGCACGCAGCCTCTCTGGATGACGAACGGAACGGAGGAGTTCACGTACCGGATGCAAGACACGAGCCGGTCGTTGAACGGTGTGCCGCCCGTGGTGCTGAAGTCGCCGCTGCCCGCCGCGGATGCAGCCGCGAGATTGGGTGCCTCGAGGTAGTTCTCGAGGTTGCTCCTGTCCGTGGCGCCGAGGCGGGTCTGGCCGGCGGGCGGCGCGCCGGCGGGGCCCGCCGGTGGGGGCAATGGCGGGCCCGCGAAGATCACCACGCCGGCCGCCGCGTTCCCGTTCACCTTGACGCAGTCGGTCGGCGCGCAGCCCGCCGGGCTCTGGTTCGGCCTGAACGCGGCGCTGAGTCCGTAGAAGAGGTGATCCTTCCAGTTCGCGTACCACGTGTCGGTCCTGGGGGTCGTCCAGGTGGCGCACCGGCCGCCGATGGATGGCGCGCCCATGAGGCGGTCGTTCTCGAGGCTGCCGGAGCATCGCCCCGTGGCCCCGTGGGAGACGGGTGTCGCGAACGGGACGCGTCCGAAGGTGAGACCGGCCTCGTCGGCATAGAACAGGCTGTCGGGCGAATCGCTCGAGTCGAGCGGAGCGGGCCATGGAAGCTGGTACTCGCCGGGCGAGGCGACCTCGGTGCCGCACGCGGGGGCGGTCCGCCGGGTGGTCGGATAGACGGCAATGCACTCCGCCACCTTCTGCACCAGGTTCTGCGCCTCGTCCTGGAAATAACGGCTGCGCCAGATCGCGCTCCACAGTTCCCTGGCCGTGATGATGATCATCCGGTCGTTGAAGGTGGCGCTGCGCGGCATCTGGACGAAGTCGCTCTGGGCACGGGGCGCTGGCGGCGTCGTGCCCAGGGCTGCGTTGTCGATCGCGACGCCGGGTGCCGGAGGCGTCCAGGTGTCGAGGTAGTTCGCGGCCACGTGGTTTCCGCCGCACTGCTCGGTGTTGGGCGCCGGGTCGCGATTGCCGCCGGCGCCGAAGAGCGGACCGGGGGCGAACACGATGGCCACGGCCCGGTCGTAGTCGTTGTCCGGCGTCAGCCTGACGCGGTTGGCGCCATTGAACGTGAACACGTTCAGCTGGCCGGGGGTGTCCCAGTTCAGCAGCGCCGTCTGGGTGGTCTTGTCGTTGCTGATCTCGTTGGTCTTCAGGCTCGCGCTGGCCTTGTAGCGGCCGGCGACGGCGTACCACAGGCACTCGCCGTGGCCGTCGCGCAGCGGCGGCAGCTTGAGGGTGTACCAGGGCAGGCGCCCGATGACGTTCACGTCCGCGGGGCCGCATCCCACGGGGTCCGCGGCGCCGTCGCGCACCGTCTCCCGGGACGGGCACGGCAGGAAGCCGGGGACCGCGGTGTCGGAGTCGTGGCTTTCCGCGTAGGTGATGGCGTAGTCGATCAGCGCGGCCTTCGCCTGCTCCAGCGCGGCCTGGGTGACCTGGTCCCGGCTCGCGTCGCTGCCTTCCGGGCGGAGGAATCCGACCGACAGCAGGACCGCGATCAGGCCCGCGAAGACGAGGATCGCCAGCAGCACCGCGCCTCGTTGCCGGCCTGCCACGGGGTCACCCTCCGCGATCCGTCGTGGTGCCGTCCGGGCGCTTCCGTTCCCCCCCCGCCGCGTGATCGCGCTGGTAGGCGTCGGTGACGTTGCCCGAGTTCGTGCGCACGGACTGCCCGACCTTGAGCTTCAGACGGCGATTCGATTCCGACAGGCGCACGCCCACTTCATCGCTGTCGAGCCCGCGAATGGCGATGCTGGCGTCGGAGTGGTTGTCGTTCACCACCCGGTCGTTGAGCCAGACGGTGTTCTCGCCGTCGCTTCGGCGGACGATGCCGCGCAGCGTGTAGGTCCGGGCGACCTCGCGCGGTTCGGCTGGGGCCTGCCTGGGGGTCGCCGCGGGCTTCGCGGCCGGACGCGCACCCTGCGCGAGCAGGGCGCGGCGCTCGGCGTCCAGGGCTGCGCGCTGCTGGGGCGAGTAGAACAGCCTC
>CAZXJW010000257.1:0-5161 GCA_964641005.1 uncultured Rhodocyclaceae bacterium | reverse complement strand
CCTCAGGTTCAGTTCCCGGGTGCTCTTCGCCCCCTCCACCTTGAACGCCTGCAACGCCCGCCGCAGCCTTGTCGCCCATGATGCGGATGGACTCGGGCGTCGGCCGGACGAAGCAAAGCCCGGCGTTCCCGACGGCTTCGGCGAAGGCGGCGTTCTCGGACAGGAAACCTGGCCGGGATGGATGGCGTCCGCGCCGGTCTACGCCGCTGCCTTCAGAAGGGCGTCCACGTTGAGGTAGCTTTTCGCCGCCTGTGAAGCCCGATGGGGACGGCCATATCGGCCATCCTCGCGGTGCACGGCCACGGTCTGCAGCCCCAGTTCGCAGGCCGCCCGGATGATCCTGACGGCGATTTCGCAGCGGTTGGCGACGAGAAGCGGCCGGATGCTCACGGACATGGTGATTCTTCCGTGGATGTCCGTGGCTTCTTCCAGGCCCGGTGGGGGGGGGGGCCGGATTCCTCGGGAGGGCGGGCAGGGGGGGCGATAGCGGATTTATTGTCCTGAACCTTCTTTTGTGTCAGATTTCGACCCACCTGATTCCAATAACATGCGCCCTGTGCCGGGCTGTCGCGCCTGGCTGCCCCGACAGGGCTGCACGACAACGGAATACAAGAAGCGGTCATGACCTACCCGCGATCGGCGGGCGACGGGGGCGCTCTCGACTTGCCGTTCAGCGAGAGGGTGCTCGTGCGCCTGCTCGCCCTGCTGCAGGACCCCGGCCGCTCCCTTTCCGAGCTCACCCGTGTGGTCCTGTGCGACCCCGTCCTCACGGTGCACCTGCTGGCCGCGGGGGAGCCCATGGGCCGCGACGGTACGCCGCCCGCGGGCTGGGTGGAACGCCGGCTCTCTTCCCTTGGCACGGAAGCCCTGCACGTTCTCGCGCTGCACCGGGCCGGCGCCTCGCTGCGCGCCGGCGTCGCCGATGCGCGCTTCGTGCTGGAGAGGGTTCGTGGCCGGGCGCTGCTGTGCGCCGAGGCGGCGCGGGTGCTCGCGCGCGAGACGGCCGGTCCGGTGGAGAACGCCCACCTCGCCGGACTGCTCGCCTATGTGGGCCGCCTGGTGCTGCTCGCCTCCGCGGGCGAGCGCTACCAGCGGCTGCTCGAGACCTCGCGGCGTGACGAGGACCTGATCGCGGGCGAGCGCGACCTGGTGGGCACGACCCATGCGGCCGAAGGTGCGCGCTGGCTGGCCGATGCCGGACTCCCGGCCTTGCTGGCCGACGCGGTGGCCTTCGCCCAGGAACCCACCGACCTGCTGGAGGACGCCCCCGCCGTCGTGCGCATCGTGCGCGTGGCCGCAGCGCTGGCTTCGCAGGGCGCCAGCGACGAGGCCCAGCTGCTCGGCCTGCGCCTGCTCGGTCTGGAAGGCGACACGGTGAGGGCTCTGTTCGACGAGGCCTCCGGCGCCGCCGCCGGCAACGCCGCCGGCGTGCCCATCGAGCCCTCCACCAAGGGCGCCTCGCTGCACCAGGCGCTATTCGAGGCCTCCAGCGACCGGACCCTGCAAGGCGTGGGAAGGGCGCGTCCGGCGGAGCCCGGCGCGCTGGTCACGGCCTTCGCCGACTCCGCCCTCCGGCTCGCCCTCGAACGGGCCTTCGGTCCGGCCACCGCGCGCCCCGAGGCGCTCGCGCGCCTGCGCCGGCTGGTGCGCCTCACCACGGGCGCACGCCGGACGATGATCCTCGCCACCGATGCTTCCCGCCGACGGCTCGTGGTGGAGGTGCCGGAATCGCTCGCCGCCGACGCGGCTGCGCCGGTGATCACCCTGCCTGGCTCTCCCAGCGTGCTGGCGCGCGCCTGGCGCGACCGCAATCTGCAGCGCGTGGACGCCGCGGCACTCGCGGCCGGCCCCGTGGTGGACAGGGTGGTGGCGCGCATCCTCGAATGCGACGGCTTTCTGTGCCTGCCCCTGGGCCAGGGCGACACGCCGCTGGGCATCCTCGCCGTGGCCGCGTCCGGCGGGCGCCTTGGCTTCCCCGCCGACGAGCAACTGCTCGAGCGCCTCGCCGACGCGGCCCGGGACGCCGCGGCCGCGGCCGAGCGCCAGGCCGCCGAGGCCGACCGGGTGCGCAGCGAACTCACGGAGCGCTACCGCAGCCTTGGCCGCAGCATCGTCCACGAAGCCGGCAATCCCCTGGGCATCGTGCGCAATTACCTCAAGCTCATGGCCGACAAGCTTGCCGATGCCGAGGGCGTGCGGCCTGAGCTGGAGATCGTCAACCAGGAGCTCGACCGGGTGATGGGCATCCTGCGGCGCATGAGCGACCCGCTCGCCGCCGAGGCCCTCGGTCCGGCGCGGCTCGACCTCAACGCGGTGGTCACCGAGCTCATGAAGCTCAGCCGGGACACCCTTTTCGCACCCCGCGGCATCGAGGTGGTTCAGCAGTTCGATCCGACACTGCCCTTGCTGCAGCTCGACCCGGTGGCTGTCAAGCAGGTCACGCTCAACGTGCTGCGCAATGCCGCCGACGCCATGGGCAGCGGCGGGCGCCTGGGCGTGATGACCGCCGACCAGGTCAACCTGGGTGGCGCCATGTACGTGCTGCTGCAGGTCACGGACACCGGCGGCGGGGTCGAGCCGGCAGTCCTGGAGCGGCTGTTCCAGGAGGAGGGCTCCACCAAGGGCGAGGGCCACGAGGGCATCGGCCTGGCCGTGAGCGCCTCGCTGCTCAGGGACATGGGCGGCCACATCATGTGCCGCAGCAGCGCGAGCCGCGGGACGATCTTCCTGATCCTGCTGCCCCGCAGGGTCCACCCCGACGGCGGCACCGCTGTGGCGCCACCGCCTTCATCCACGTAGCATCCCATGTCGATGGATTTCCCCACCAGCGTGCCGTTCGACACCCTGCCCCCGGGACCCGCGGAGCAGCCGGTGCGCATCCTGGTGGTGGACGACGAGCCGAGGCTGCGCCAGAGCATGGCCCTTCTGGTGGCGGGCAAGGGCCGCATGGTGCGGGAGTGCGGCACCGGGGCCGAGGCCATCGCCATCGTCGCCGCAGGCGAGGTCGACTTGATGCTGCTCGACCTGCACCTGCCCGACATGACGGGCCTGGACATCATGGACCGCATGCTGCGCCGCGACGGCCGCCCCATGGTGGTCTTCGTGAGTGCCGACGACAGCATCGACGCCGCCATCGGTGCCCTGCGCCGCGGCGCCTGCGACTTCGTGCGCAAGCCCTCGCGTCCCGAGGAGCTCACCGCCACCGTGGACAACGCCGTGCGCCGCATCCAGCTCGAGCGCGCCAACGCGCTCATGGGCGCGCGCCTGCAGCAGTCCGAGCGACTGCACCGCTATCTCGTGGACCACTCGCCGGACATCATCTACACCGTGAACGAACTCGGCGAGTTCACTTATCTCAATCCCACCGCCGTTGACGTGCTCGGGCGCCCCGCGGAGGAACTCGTGGGCCGGCCATTCTGGGACGTGGTGTTCGAGGACGATCACGAGCGCGCCCGCTTCGCCTTCTGCGAGCGGCGCACCGGCGAGCGCGCCTCGCGCAACGTGGAGCTGCGACTCAAGCGCCCCGCCGAGGGCGCGGGCACTGAGGCCGTCACCATCGTGCTCAGCGCCACGGGCGTGTACCAGGAGCCCGCCGAGGGCCTGGAAGGCCGGCGCTTCCTCGGCAGCTATGGCGTGGCTCGCGACATCACCGAGCGCAAGCGGGCCGAGGAGAAGATCACCTTCCAGGCCTACCACGACCTGCTCACCCAGCTGCCCAATCGCGCCCTGTTCAAGGATCGCCTCGGAGTGGCGCTGTCCCAGGCGCGGCGCCGCGGGCGCCACGTGGCGGTGCTGTTCATCGATCTCGACCGCTTCAAGGTGGTCAACGACAGCCTCGGCCACGCCGAGGGCGACGAGATGCTCAAGCAGGTGGCCGGGCGGCTGCAGTCGTGCGTGCGGCGCAGCGACACGCTGGCGCGCCTGGGCGGCGACGAGTTCACGATCCTGCTGCCCGACCTGGTGGACGTGCAGGACGCCGCCATGATCAGCCACAAGGTGCTCGAGGAGCTGCGCCGCCCCCTGCACGTGGGCGGCCAGGACTTCCGGGTGAGCGCGAGCATCGGCATCGCGCTGTTCCCCGAGGACGGCGACGACAGCGAGACCCTCGTCAAGCACGCCGACATCGCCATGTACCACGTCAAGTCCGCGGCCAAGAACGACTACGCGTTCTTCTCGCCCGACATGAACGCCGCCTTCCGCCAGCGCCTGACCATCGAGACCGACCTGCGCCGCGCGCTGGACGTGGGCGAGCTCGAGCTCTGGTACCAGCCTCAGGTGAGCGTGCGCCGCCGTGCCATCGTGGGCATGGAGGCGCTGCTGCGCTGGCGCCATCCGGAGCGCGGACTGCTTTCCCCCGACACCTTCATCCCGGTGGCAGAGGAGGCAGGGTTGATCGGGCGCATCAGCGAGTGGGTGCTCGACTCGGCCTGCCTGCAGCTCGCGCGCTGGCGCGCCGAGGGCTTCGAGGACCTGCGCATGAGCATCAACCTCTCGGCGCGCGACTTCGACCGCCCCGACCTGGCCGAGCGGGTGTTCGCGGTGGTGGACCGCCACGGCGTGCCCGCGCAGCGCATCAAGCTCGAGATCACCGAGGGCCTGATGATGCGCGACACGCCCTCGGTCATCGACACCGTGCGGCGGCTGCGCGAGCGCGGCGTGCGCGTGGCCATCGACGACTTCGGCACCCAGTTCGCCGCCTTCGGCTACCTGCAGAAGTACGCCGTCTCCGGCATCAAGCTCGACCACTCCTTCGTGCGCGACCTCAGTGCCGAGAAGCCCTACAGCCCCATCCTGGTGGCCATCGCCGGCATCGCCCACGGCTTCGACCTCACCCTCATCGCCGAGGGCGTGGAGAGCCCGCTGCAGCGCGACGTGCTGCTGGGGCTCGGATGCGACGAGATGCAGGGCTTCCTGTTCGGCGAGCCCGCGCCCGGGCAGGAGGCGCGGCTGGCGCTGTCGGCGCCGGTGCGGGAGATGCCTTCCTCGTCGATGCAGCACTGAGCCGCGCGGCCGGTCCGCGCGCCCCTCAACCCGCGGGCGCCACCAGCGCCGTGCCCTCCTGGCGAGCCGCCCGGCTGCGCAGCAGTTCGCCCGCCAGCCAGCCGGGGAGGTTATCGAGCCCGATACCCGCCCGCGGTGCCACCTCGGCATAGAACGGCAC
>CAZXJW010000256.1:0-5203 GCA_964641005.1 uncultured Rhodocyclaceae bacterium | reverse complement strand
TGGGCCCCGAGCACGCCTGGCTCAAGGACACCGGGCGCGCCGAGTACGTGGCCGTGACCGACGACGAGGCGCTCGAGGCATTCCACACGCTGTGCCGCCTCGAGGGCATCATCCCCGCGCTCGAGTCCAGCCACGCCGTGGCCCACGCCATGAAGATGGCTGCGGGCATGTCCTCCGACCGCGTGCTGCTCGTCAACCTCTCGGGCCGCGGCGACAAGGACATGAACACCGTCGCCAAGCACTCCGGACTCACGCTCTGAGGCCGCGCCGGCGGCCAGCGCGCCGCCGGCACACCGCAAGCCCCAAAAAAAATGTCCCGAATCCCCGCCGCCTTCGAACGACTGCGCGCCACAGGGCGCAAGGCACTGATCCCCTTCGTCACCGCCGGCGACCCCGACAAGGCCACCACCGTGCCGATCATGCACGCCCTGGTGAAGGCCGGTTCCGACATCATCGAGCTGGGCGTGCCCTTCTCCGATCCCATGGCCGATGGGCCCACCATCCAGCGCTCCAGCGAGCGGGCGCTGCGCAACGGGACGTCGCTGCGCGACTGCCTCGAGTTCGTGGCCGAGTTCCGCAAGGCCGACGCGACCACCCCGGTGGTGCTCATGGGTTACGCCAATCCCGTGGAGGCCATGGGCTACGATGCCTTCGCCGACGCGGCTGCCGCGGCCGGCGTGGACGGGGTGCTGGTGGTGGACTACCCCCCCGAGGAGAGCGCGGCCCTGCACGGCAGGCTCAAGACGCGCGGCCTCGATTCCATCTTCCTGCTCTCGCCCACGTCCGTGGACGAGCGCATGGACGACGTGGGGCGGCTCGCGAGCGGCTATGTCTACTACGTCTCGCTCAAGGGCGTGACCGGCGCCGCGAGCCTCGACCTCGACGAGGTGCGCAGCCGCATCCCGCGCATTCGCGCGCACGTGGACCTGCCCATCGGCGTGGGCTTCGGCATCCGCGACGGGCAGACCGCGCGAGCCATCGCCGGCATCTCCGACGCGGTGGTGATCGGCAGCCGGCTGGTGCAGGAGATCGAGTCGTCGGCCCCGGCCGACGTGGTGGTCAACATCGGGCGCCTGGTGGCGGAGATCCGCCAGGCCATGGACGCCCCGGCCTGATCCCGGCCAGGCGGTGGAGGTGACGCGATGAGCTGGCTCCAGAAGCTGCTGCCACCCAAGATCAACCGCGCCCCCGGCGCGGGCCGCAAGGCCGTGCCCGAGGGCCTGTGGAGCAAGTGCGAGTCCTGCGAGGAGGTGCTCTATCGCACCGATCTCGAGAAGAACCTCGGCGTCTGCCCCAAGTGCAACCACCACATGCGCCTTTCGGCGCGCGAGCGCCTCGACGCCTTCCTCGACCCCGAGGGCCGCTTCGAGATCGGCGCCGAGGTCGTTCCGGTGGATTTCCTCAAGTTCGTCGACAGCAAGCGCTACGGCGAGCGCCTCGAGGCGGCGAAGGCCGACACCGACGAGGACGATGCGCTGGTGGCCATGCAGGGGTCGCTGAAGAACCTGCCGCTGGTGGCCGTGGCCTTCGAGTTCCGCTTTCTCGGCGGGTCCATGGGCTCGGTGGTGGGCGAGCGCTTCGTGCGGGCCGTGCAGACCGCGGTGGAGCAGGGCATGCCCTTCGTGTGCTTCAGTGCGAGCGGCGGGGCGCGCATGCAGGAGGGTCTCACCTCCCTCATGCAGATGGCCAAGACCAACGCGGCGCTGACGCGGCTGGCCGCGGCGCGCCTGCCCTTCGTCTCCGTGCTCACCGATCCCACCATGGGCGGGGTGTCGGCGAGCTTCGCCTTCATCGGCGATGCAGTCATCGCCGAGCCCAACGCGCTGGTGGGTTTCGCCGGCCCCCGCGTGATCGAGCAGACCGTCCGACAGACCCTGCCCGAGGGCTTCCAGCGCGCCGAGTTCCTGCTCGAGCACGGCGCCATCGACATGATCGTCGACCGCCGCCAGATGCGCGATCGCATCGCCAACCTGCTCACCATCCTGATGCGGGCGCCGGGCGCCTGATGGCACCCGCGGGGCGGCGTGGCCGCGCCCGGCGCGGGGTGCGCCGATGAGCACCGACGGTGCCGCGCCCGGGCGCGGGGCCCCTCTCGACCGCTGGCTCGCCTGGGTGGAGCGCCAGCATCCCTCCGCAGTCGCCATGGGCCTCGAGCGGGTGGCGGCGGTGCGTGCGCGCATGGGCCTGTCGCTGTCCTGCCCCGTGATCACGGTCGGGGGCACCAACGGCAAGGGCTCCACCTGCGCCCTGCTCGAGGCCATGCTCTGCGAGGCGGGCCACCGGACCGGCTGCTACACCAGCCCGCACCTGCACGCCTACGGCGAGCGGGTGCGCATCGACCGCCGCGTGGCGACCGACGAGGCGCTGGCCGGGGCCTTCGCGGCCGTGGAGGCCGCGCGCGCCGACGTGCCGCTGACCTACTTCGAGTACGGGACCCTGGCCGCCGCCTGGCTGTTCCGCGAGGCGGGGGTGGAGGCCGCGGTGCTCGAGGTTGGCCTCGGTGGACGGCTCGACGCGGTCAACGTGTTCGATGCCGACTGCGCCGTCGTCACCGCCGTGGGCATCGACCACGTGGACTACCTGGGCCCCACGCGCGAGTCCATCGGCTTCGAGAAAGCCGGGATCTTCCGCGCCTCCCGCCCGGCGGTGATCGCCGAGCGCGACGTCCCCGCCGCCATGCTCGAGCACGCCGCGCGTCTGGGCGCGCACGTGCTGCGCATCGGCGTCGACTTCGACGCGGAACCCGACGGCGTGCAATGGCGCTACCGTGGTCCGGGTGGCGTGCGCGGCGGCCTGCCGCATCCGGCGCTGCGCGGCGCGCACCAGCTCGACAACGCCGCGGCGGCCATCACCGCGCTGGACGCCCTGCGGGAGCGGCTGCCGGTGGACATGGGCGCCGTCCGGCAGGGCCTGCTGCTCGCCGAGCTCCCGGGCCGCTTCCAGGTGCTGCCGGGGCGCCCGGTCACGATCCTCGACGTAGCCCACAACCCGCACGCGGCCGAACGCCTGGCGCGCTCGCTTGCCGCCATGGAGCCATTCCGCGAGACCCACGCCGTCTTCGGGATGCTGGCCGACAAGGACATCGAGGGCGTGGTGCGGGCGGTGCGCGGCCACGTGGACCGCTGGTTCGTGGCACCCCTGCCCGGACCCCGCGGCGCCGGCGTGCAACGCGTCACCGCGGCGCTGGACGCCGAGCAGGTCCTCGATCCGGTGCACATCTGTGCCGACGTGGCCGACGCGCTCGCGCGGGCGAGGGCCGCGGCACGTGCCGATGATAGAATCGTGGTGTTCGGTTCCTTCCTCACCGTCGAGGCCGCGAGGCTCGTGCCCGCGGCGTGAGACAGGCCGCTTCCCAGGCCATGGCGAAACCCGTCAACGACGACGAACTGCAGCTGAAGAAACGCGCGCGCCGCCGCCTTGTGGGCGCGATCGTGCTCGTGCTGCTGGTGGTGGTGTTCCTGCCCATGGTGCTCGACAACGAGCGCAAGCCGCTGTCGGGCAACGTGGTCATCCAGATTCCTCCCGTCGAGCCTGCGGACAAGGCGTTCCCGACCGCGCCTGGCGCCCCCGCACCGCAGGAGCCGGCGGGTGCCCCGAACGGGCCGCCGGCGGTCGCGACCGATCCGGCCGCCGCGACCCCCGCGCCGCCCGCCACCGCGCCGCAGCCCGTGGCCAGCGCAGAACCCGGTCCCGCCGCGGGGCCAGGTCCCGAGCCGGTTGCCAGGCCGGCACCGAAGCCCGAGTCGAAGCCGGTACCGCAGCCCGAGCCGCAGTCCGAGCCAAAGCCCGAGCCAAAGCCCGAGCCGAAGCCGGCACCGAAGCCCGAGTCGAAACCAGCGCCGAAGGCCGAACCCAAGCCCGCGGCCAGGGCGGATGCGAAGCCTGCGGCGAAGTCCGAGGCCAAGCCCGTCGCGAAACCCGAGCCCCACGGCGAGTCTGCTTCCGCGTCGCACGGCGGCTTCGTGGTGCAGCTGGGCGCCTTTTCCGACCCGGACAACGCCCGGGCGCTGCTGGGCCGTCTGAGGGATGCGCAGATCCCCGCCTACACCGAGGCGGTGAAGACGCCGGCGGGCACCAAGACCCGCGTGCGGGCCGGCCCCTATTCCACCGAAGCCGCAGCCGGGAAGGGCCGCGACCGGGTGCTGACCCTGAAGATCGCCGCGGGCGAGCTCAAGGTCGTGCGGCAGGGCGACTGAACGGCACATGACCTGGTTCGACATCGCCGTGTTCGTGATCCTCGGTCTTTCGGTGCTGCTGGGCGTGCTGCGCGGCATCGTCAAGGAGGTCATGGCCATCCTCTCCTGGGTGATCGCGTTCGTGATCGCACGCCAGTTCGCGCGAGCCGCCTCGGCCTGGCTGCCCTCCGCGCTGCAGCCCGAGGCGCTGCGCTACGCGGCCGGCTTCGCGGCCGTGCTGCTCGGCGCACTGCTGCTGCTGTGGCTGGTGACCTTCTTCGCCGCCCAGCTGGTGGGCGCGGCGGGACTCACGGGAGCCGATCGCAGCCTGGGAGCCGCCTTCGGGTTCGTGCGCGGCGTGCTGATCGTCGCGGTGGGCGTGCTCCTCGCGGGCCTCACCGAGGTTCCGAAGCAGCCCGGCTGGCGCAATGCCTGGCTGTCTGCGCCCTTCGAATCGCTGGCCGAGTCGGTGCGGGTGTTCCTGCCCGCGTCGGTGAAGCAGCATGTCCGTTACGACTGACGCGACCGGGCGCTGACCCCCGGCGGGAGATCGAGCATGTGTGGAATCCTGGGCGTAGTGTCCTCCGGGCCGGTGAACCAGCTGCTCTACGACGGGCTGCTGGTGCTGCAGCACCGCGGGCAGGATGCGGCGGGCATCGTCACCGCCGAGAGCAGCACCTTCCACATGCACAAGGGCAGCGGCCTCGTGCGCGACGTGTTCCGGACCCGCGACATGCGCAATCTCGGCGGCACCATGGGCATCGCCCACTGCCGCTATCCCACCGCCGGCTCGGCCATGAGCGCCGCCGAGGCGCAGCCCTTCTACGTGAACTCGCCCTTCGGCATCGTCCTCGGCCACAACGGCAACCTCACCAATTCCGAGCAGCTCAAGCGCGATCTCTTCCGCGACGACCTTCGCCACGTGAACACCAACTCCGACTCGGAGGTGCTGCTCAACGTGCTCGCCCACGAACTGCAGGCGGCTGCGCGCGGCTTCCGGCTCGACCCTGACACCATCTTCGCGGCGG
>CAZXJW010000255.1:4982-5229 GCA_964641005.1 uncultured Rhodocyclaceae bacterium | reverse complement strand
GCCTGTGCTCCTGCTGCGGTGGCGGCCCGGCCACCTGCCCCCCGGGCTCCGCGCCCTCGCCCACCTCGTGGGTGGGCAGCTGCCTGAATCCCGACGACGGCAAGATGTACCTGATCGCCTACCGCGACTGCTGCGGCAAGGACTCCTGCCCGCTGTGCAACTGCCTCGGCACCGCCGGCGAGATGCCCGCCTACCGGCCGCAGCTCAACAACGACATCATCTGGTGCTTCGGCGGCAGCTCCATGAT
>CAZXJW010000255.1:0-4972 GCA_964641005.1 uncultured Rhodocyclaceae bacterium | reverse complement strand
ATCTACCACTGCTCCAGCGCCGCGATCGTGGGCCAGGTCTGAGACGGAGCGCGTTTCCATGAAGGGCGTCATGGCCAGCCTCGCGCTGGCCATTTCGTTTGCGGCCGCTGCCGCGGCGGTCGAGACCGTCGGGCCCGACGAGGTCCCCGACGTGCTGGTGCGTTCCCAGCGCACCGTGCTGCCGAAGGTGCGCGGGCCGGCCGAGGACTACTCGCGCAACTGCCAGGGATGCCATGGCCACCTTGGCCATTCGGTCACCGAGGTGCCGCGGCTCAAGGACAAGGTCGGGCTGTTCACCCACACGCCCGAGGGCCGGGCCTACCTGATCCAGGTGCCCAATGTCACCCAGGCGATGCTCAGCGACGAGCGGCTGGCCGCCATGATGAACTGGGTCCTGGAGGAGTACAGCCACGACCAGCTCGCGCCGGGCTTCCAGCCCTACACGGCCGAGGAAGTGGCGCGGCTGCGCGCCGATCGCCTGCAGAGCGTCATCACCCGCCGGCGCGAGGTGATCGAGGGGCTGGTGAAGGCGCGCGTCATCGCCGATGCCGATGTGCTGGCCTTCAGCCTGGAGCCCGGGCGCTATTGAACCCAGGCGCTCCGGCGCCACCGTGATTCCCGTGATCTCCCGACGACGCTTCCTGCAGGGCACCGCAGCCCTCGCGCTGCCGTTCTCCGACTCGGCCCTGCGCGCCGCGCTGGGCTCCGAGGTGCCGGTGCCCGCGCCCGTGGAGCTGCCGCTGGACCGCAGCGAACCCGGCCTGGCGAGCGGCCGGCTGGTGGCCGAGGCGCGCCGGGTGCGCATCAACGGCCGCGACGTGGATGCCTGGACCTACAACGGTTCCTATCCGGGCCCGCTGATCCGGGTGCGCGAAGGCGAGACCCTCAAGCTGGAACTGGTGAACCGGCTGCCGGTGGCCACCAACCTGCACTTCCATGGCATGTGGGTGTCGCCGGCCGGACGCGCGGACAACGTGTGGGTGCAGGTGCCGCCGGGCGAGTCCTTCACCTACGAGTTCGCCATCCCGCCCGGCAACGCAGGGCTGCAGTGGTACCACCCCCACATCCATGGCGCCAGCGGCGAGCCGCTGTTCCGCGGACTGGCCGGTGCGCTGCTGGTGGAGGGCGGCGAGGACTTCGAGCGCGACCTGGTCTGCGACGACCGGGTGTTCGTGCTCAAGGACCTCACCGTGGAGGGCACCCGCATTCCGCGGGCCCGCGCCACCGAGGTGTCGGCCGGACGCGAGGGCGACTGGCTGCTGGTGAACGGTGTGGAGCGGCCGGTGCTGCAGGCCGGGCGCTCGCTGCTGCGGGCGCGCTTCCTGAACGCCTCGAACTCGCGCTACTGGAAGCTGCGGCTGTCGAACGAGGCGCCCCTCGTGGTGATCGCCCTCGACGGCCGCACCCTCGAGGCCCCGCGCGAGCTGCAGGAGCTGACGCTGGTGCCGGGAGCCCGCGCCGAGGCGCTCATCGCCCTGGACAACCCGGCACCCGTGGAGCTGTGGTACCACCCGGTGCCGCGGCGCGGGATGCAGTTCACCGGGCCGCAGCCGCTGATGCGCATCCTGCCGCCGGCCGTGGCCACGCCGGTGGCGATCCCCTCGCGGCTCGTGGCCGTGCCCAGGTTCGGGGCGGCGCCACCGGACACCGAGCGGGAGATCGTGCTGGGACTTTTCAACCTCTGCGGCCGCTTCCTGGACCCGTCACGGGTGGACATCCGCACCCGGGTGGGCGCGCGCGAGATCTGGAACGTGCGCAACGCCGACTACATGGACCATGCCTTCCACCTGCACACCTGGCACTACGAGATCCTGGACTTCGACGGCCGCGCGCCGCTGCACCACGAGCGGCGCGACATGCACAACGTGCGCATCGGCGAGACCATGCGCATCGGCATCCACTTCAGCGGCCACTCCGGGCGGACCATGTACCACTGCCATTTTGCCGAGCACGCCGATGCGGGCATGATGGCGGTCCTCCAGGTGGATCCCTGAGCCTGGCCGAGCACCTTTCAAGACCCAACCGACCACGGAGACCTTCCATGCGCCTTGCCTGCCTCGCCGCATTCCTCACTGCCGTCGCCGCCGTGCCCACCCTCGCCATCGCCGGCGGGGATGCCGAGGCCGGCAAGGCCAAGTCGGCCGCCTGTTCCATCTGCCACGGCGCGGACGGCAAGGCGCAGATCCCCTTCTACCCGAACCTCGCGGGGCAGAACGAGGTGTACCTCGTCAACGCGCTCAAGGCCTACAAGAACGGCGACCGCAAGGGCGCCTTCGCCAGCATGATGACGCCCAACGTAGCCGCGCTCAGCGACGAGGACCTCGCGGACCTCGCCGCCTACTACCACAGCCTCAAGCCCTGAGCCGGGCCGTCACCACGTCGAGGCCTCCCGCTCCGGGGTGGCCCCGATGCGGTGGATGGACAGGTCGGCGCCGTTGAATTCCTCCTCGGGATCCAGGCGCAGGCCGACGGTGCGCCGGAGCGCGCCATAGACCAGCAGGCCGCCGACGAGCGCCACCACGATCCCGAGAACGGTGCCCACGAGCTGGGCGCCCAGCGACACGCCGCCCAGCCCGCCCAGTGCCTGCGAGCCGAAGATGCCGCAGGCGATGCCGCCCCAGGCGCCGCATACCCCGTGCAGCGGCCACACGCCCAGCACGTCGTCGATCTTCCAGCGGTTCTGGGTGATCGGGAACAGCACCACGAACAGCCCACCCGCCACGGCGCCCACCACCAGGGCGCCCACGGGATGCATGACGTCGGAGCCGGCGCAGACGGCCACCAGGCCCGCGAGCGGACCGTTGTGCACGAAGCCCGGGTCGTTGCGGCCCGCCAGCGTGGCGGCCAGGGTGCCGCCGACCATGGCCATGAGCGAGTTGAGCGCCACAAGGCCGCTCATCTTCTCCAGGCTCTGGGCACTCATGACGTTGAAGCCGAACCAGCCCACCGTCAGGATCCAGGCCCCGAGGGCGAGGAAGGGGATGCTGGAGGGCGGGTGCGACGCCACGCCGCCATCGCGCATGTAGCGTCCGCGGCGCGGGCCGAGCTGCAGCACTGCCACCAGCCCGATCCAGCCGCCCACGGCGTGCACCACCACCGAGCCGGCGAAGTCGTGGAAGGCTGCGCCGGTGGTGGCCTCGATCCACGCCTGCACGCCCCAGGCACCGTTCCAGGCGATGCCCTCGAAGAACGGATAGACGAAGCCCACCACCAGGAAGGTGGCCGCGAGCTGCGGATTGAAGCGCGCCCGCTCGGCGATGCCGCCGGACACGATGGCCGGGATCGCCGCCGCGAAGGTGAGCAGGAAGAAGAACTTCACCAGCTCGTAGCCGGACTTCTCCACCAGCGCCGGTGCGCCGCTCAGGAAGTTCGCGCCGTAGGCGATGCCGTAGCCGATGAAGAAGTAGGCGATGGTGGACACCGAGAAATCCACCAGGATCTTCACCAGGGCGTTGACCTGGTTTTTCTGGCGCACCGTTCCCAGTTCCAGGAAGGCGAATCCCGAATGCATGGCGAGCACCATGATGGCGCCCAGCAGCACGAACAGCGCGTCCGCGCCCGTCCTCAGCGTTTCCATTCCAGCTCCTCCGTGAACGTGCTTCTGGTTGTCTTCACGCCGTCTGCGCGGCGCGGGCCGCAGCCTATCAGGCAGCCCTGCGCCGAAGGAAGCCATGCCCCGTTACGGTGCATGCCGTCCGCACGGGTTCAGGGCGGCGGGTCGAACAGCGGCAGCGTTCGAGGCCGTGGCGCGGGGCCGGCCGCCGCCTCGGCGGCCGGGCAGAGATTCGCCACCCGCACCCCCAGCAGCCGCAGCCGGCGAGGCAGCGGGGTGCGCGAGAGGCAACTGCGCACCGCGCCCAGGATCGAGGCCGCGTCGCTCACCGGGGCATCGAGGGTCACGTCGCGGGTGAGCACGCTGAAGTCGTCGAAGCGCAGCTTCACGCCCACGGTGCGGCCCGCGTAGCCGCGCCCGGCCAGGTCCTGGGCCAGGCGCTCGCACAGCCGCTCCAGCGCCGCGCGCAGCTCGCCGCGGTCGTGGCGCGGGTGCAGGTCGCGCTCGAAGGTGGTCTCGCGGCTGCGCGACTTCGGCTCGCTGTGGGTCACCACCGGCCGCTCGTCTCGCCCGTGGGCTGCCTCGTGGAGCCATGCGCCGTAGCTGCGGCCGAAGCGCTCCACCAGCCAGTCGCGGGGCGTGGCGGCCAGTTCACCGATGGTGCGGATGCCCAGCGATTCGAGCCTGGCGTCGGCCTTCGGGCCGATGCCGTTGATGCGGCGCACGGGCAGCGGCCAGATGCGGGTCGGGATGTCGGCCTCCTCGAGCAGCGTGAGGCCATCGGGCTTGTCGAGGTCGGAGCCGATCTTGGCGAGCAGCTTGTTGGGCGCCACCGCGATGGAGCAGGTGAGGCCGGTGGCCGCCTGAACCGCCGCCTTGATGGCGCGGGCCACCTCCGCCGGCTCGCCGGGCACGGCGGCGAGGTCGAGGTACACCTCGTCGATGCCGCGATCCTCCATCACCGGCGCCACGCGCCGCACCGCCTCCTTGAACTGGCGCGACAGCCGCCGGTACTCGTCGAAATCCACGGGCAGGAACACGCAGTGCGGGCACAGCTCGGCGGCACGGCGCAGCGCCATGCCGGAGCGGATGCCGAAGGCGCGCGCCTCGTAGGTGGCCGTGGTCACCACGCCGCGACGCGTGGGGTCGCCGCGGCCACCGATGGCCACCGGCAGGCCGCGCAGTTCCGGGCGGCGCAGCAGTTCCACGGACGCGTAGAAGGCGTCCATGTCCAGGTGCGCGATGCGGCGCGCGGGTGGGGCGGCTGGGTCGCGGTCGGTCATGCTCGGTGCGGTCCGTATAATGCCGGGCCTTTCCCGACCCCGGTTCACTGTCCATGACTCCCGTAGCCCTGCACGACATGGCCTCGCTGCGCACCCGGATCGGCCAGGAGGTGGTCGTCACCGACTGGCTCGAGAT
>CAZXJW010000254.1:0-5260 GCA_964641005.1 uncultured Rhodocyclaceae bacterium | reverse complement strand
CCCACGAGGACGCGCTGCATGCCAAGCGGGTGATCAAGGCCGGCGCCCTGGGCTACCTGTCCAAGCGCAGCGCCGCCGAGGAACTGATCCAGGCCATCCGCCAGGTGCACGCAGGCCGCACCTTCCTCGAGCCGGCCATTGCCCAGCAGCTCGCGCTGCAGCAGCTCACCGGCGAGCGCAACCCGGTGGACATGCTCTCCGAGAAGGAATTCAAGGTGTTCCTGAGCCTGGCCAAGGGGCAGTCGGTGGCCGAGATCGCCCAGGTGATGTCGCTCAGCCCGCGCACCATCGGCACGCATCTTTACAATATAAAACAAAAACTTGGAGCGTCGAACTCCGCGGAGCTGGCGATCATCGCCATGCGCCACGGCCTGCTGGACCCGGGTACCACCGGCCGAATCTCATGAAAATCATGAGGCGGTTTTCAGGGTTTTGCGATGGCCCGGGATTGCCGGATGCGTAGACTTCGCTTCAACCGGAATGCGGACTGCACGCCGGCGGCGGCCCAGAGATCCGCGTCGAGAGAAGGTCGAGAAACCGGGTTCCAGTGACCCATCAACCGAGAGGAAAATGCCATGTGGACCAAGCCTGAATACACCGAGATGCGCTTCGGCTTCGAAGTGACGATGTACATCGCCAACCGCTAAGTCGCGGACATGGTGTGAAGAGGGCTGCGGAATCGCAGCCCTTTTCGTTTTTGCGGTCCCCCCGCGGGCGGCGGCGGGAGGTGCGACCGGATCGAACAAGAACGCTGCCGCACGCCAGGAGATCCGCATGTCCCCCCGCCGAGCCGGGCATGGTGCGTTCGCGCCCGCCCTCGCGGTGACAGCCGCCGTCTGCGCTGCCTCCGCCGCCCCCACCCTCGCCCAGGAGACCGAGACCGTGCGCAGCGCGCCGGTGGTCGTGACGGGCACCCGCAACGAGCAGCGAAGCTTCGACCTGCCCATGTCCATCGACCTCGTGGACAAGGCGCGCATCTCCGACGCCCAGATGGGGGTGAACGCCTCCGAGGCGCTCCAGGTGGTGCCGGGCGTGGTGGCCAACAACCGCAACAACTACGCCCAGGACCTGCAGATCTCCATCCGCGGCTTCGGCTCGCGTTCCACCTTCGGGGTGCGGGGCCTGCGCCTGTACGCCGACGGCATTCCGCTCACCATGCCCGACGGCCAGGGCCAGGCGGCCAACATCGACCTGGGCACCGCCCGCAGCATCGAGGTGCTGCGAGGCCCGTTCTCGGCGCTGTACGGCAACTCCGCGGGCGGCGTGATCAGCGTGTTCACCGAGAACGGCCCCGACGGCCTGGTGATCACGCCGAGCTTCGGAGCAGGCAGCTTCGACACCACCAAGTCGGGCATCAAGGCCGGTGGCACCAGCGGCAGCGTGAACTACGTGATCAACGCCTCGCGCTTCGACAGCAACGGCTACCGCGACTACAGCGCGGTGACCCGCGACACGGTGAACGCCAAGCTGCTCATCACGCCCGACGAGCAGACCCGCTTCACCATCGTGGCCAACTACCTCATGCAGCCCGACACCCAGGATCCGCTGGGCCTGACGCGCACCCAGTACGAGGCGGACCCGCGCCAGGTGGGCTCGGTCACGGCCACCCAGACGGCGCGTGACTTCGGCGTGCGCAAGAGCATCGACAACACCCAGCTGGGCCTGGTCTACGAGCGGCTGGTGGGCCAGGACCTGTTCCGCGCGCTGTTCTACGCGGGTGACCGCCAGGTGCAGCAATACCTGGGCCTCACCATCGGTGCGCAGGCGGCGCCTCGCAGCGGTGGCGGCGTGATCGACCTCGACCGCCAGTTCCGCGGCATGGACGTGCGCTACACGCACCGCAACCAGCTCGGGTCGGTGCCCTTCACCATCACCTTCGGCATCAACGCCGACGAGCAGTTCGAGCGGCGCAAGGGCTGGAACAACTTCGTCGGCACCACCGTGGGCGTGCAGGGCACGCTGCGGCGCGACGAGGGCAACAGGGTCTACAACTTCGACCAGTACATCCAGGGCGAATTCGCCGTGACCGAGAAGATGCTGCTCTCGGCGGGCGTGCGCAACAGCCAGGTCAACTTCACCTCCAGCGACTACTTCATCACGGGCACCAACCCCAACGACTCGGGGGCGATGAGCTTCAATGCCTTCACGCCCGTGGCCGGCCTGCTCTACAAGTTCTCGCCGGTGCTGCACGGCTACGCGAGCTACGGCAAGGGCTTCGAGACGCCCACCTTCGCGGAGCTCGCCTATCGCACCACCGGGGCGGTGGGTGCCGGCCTGAACACCGAGCTCAAGCCCAACCGGACGGAGAACTTCGAACTCGGCATGAAGGCGCTGCTGCTCGACGACACGCGCCTGAACGCGGCGGTGTTCCAGAGCCGCGGCGACAACGAGATCACGGTGCTCACCAACACCGGCGGGCGCGCGGTGTTCCAGAACGCCGGCCCGAGCGTGCGCAAGGGCGTGGAGCTGCTGCTCGACAGCCGCTTCCGCAACGGGCTGTACGGTCTCGCGGCGGCCACCTACCTCGAGGCCACTTTCGACGCCGATTTCTCCACCTGCGCGCAGACGCTCTGCCCGGGCGTGAACCCGCGCGTGCCGGTGGCGGCCGGCAACAAGATCCCCGGCGTGCCAGCCGTCACCCTGTACGGCGAGTTCGGCTGGCGCAATCCCGCGCGTGGCCTGGTCCTGGCCATGGAGGCACGCAGCGCCTCGAAGGTGTACGTGAACGACCGCAACAGCGAGTTCGCCCCGTCCTACGAGCTGCTCGCGCTGCGCGCGAGCCTCACGCAGGAGTTCGGGCGCGTGCGCTTCACCGAGTTCGTGCGGGTGGACAACGTGTTCGACCGCCGCTTCGTGGGCTCGGTGATCGTCAACGAGACCAGCGGACGCTTCTACGAGTCGGGCGCGGGCCGGTCGGTGTTCGCCGGAGTGAGCGCCTCGCTCAGCTTCTGAGCGCGGGCCCGGGCGAGGCGCCGGCAGCCCCGGCGGCGGGAAACGCCGCGAGCTGCGCGGCGTTCACCCGCAGCCCGAGGCTCGCCCCGACCGCATGCTCGGACTGGCCCGAGGCGAGCACCTGGACCACGTTGCCGTCCGCGAGCGCCAGGGTGTAGAGCGTCCCGGCACCACGGAAGGCGCGCGCCCGCACCACACCCGAGCACTGGCCGGGCTCGGCCAGTTCCAGCTGGTCGGGCCGCAGCAGCACGTCCATGGGCGCTCCCATGCCGACCGGGCATTGCACCGGCAGGATGCCCAGGGCGGTGTTCACGCCACCCTCGCAGGCCCGGCCCCGCACCAGCGCGCCTTCGCCCACGAACCCCGCCACGAAGCGCGTGGCCGGCGCGTGATAGACCTGCGGCGCGGCGCCCCACTGCTCGATGAGCCCCTCGTTCATCACGCCGACCACGTCCGCCAGGGCGAAGGCCTCGTGCTGGTCGTGGGTGACCATGAGCGCCGTGCTGCCTTCGCGGCGCAGGATGGCGCGCACCTCGGTGGCCAGGCGCTCGCGCAGAGTCGTGTCCAGGCCCGAGAAGGGCTCGTCCAGCAGCACCAGCCGCGGCCGCGGCGCGAGCGCGCGGGCGAGCGCCACGCGCTGCTGCTGTCCGCCGGAGAGCTGGTGCGGGTAGCGCCGGTCCGCGCCGGCGAGGTCCACCAGCTCGAGCAGTTCGGACACGCGCGCCGCGCGCTGCGCTGGCGGCTGGCCGGCCAGGCCGAAGCCCACGTTCGCGGCCACGTCGAGGTGCGGGAACAGGGCGAAGTCCTGGAACACCATGCCCATGCGCCGCCGCTCGGGCGCGACCACGCGGCCGGGTGCGGACAGGGTCTCGCCGTCCACCTGCACGGTTCCGGATTCCGGCGCCTCGAAACCCGACACCAGCCGCAGCAGGGTGGTCTTGCCGCAGCCCGACGGACCGAGCAGGCAGGCGAGCTCGCCGCGCGCGAGCTGGAAGGACACGCCGCGCAGCACGGGCCTCGCGCCGTAGCGATGGTGCAGGTCTCGCACGTGGAGCAGCGGGGCGGCGTTCACGGGACGGGATTATAGGCAGCGGGGTCGCTAGAATCGGGGCCATGTCCGCTCCCGCCGTGCCTGCGCCGGAATCGGCGCCTCTGCCGCGCGGCGGCGCGACCGGGCCCGTGGTGTTCGCCATGGTGGTGGCGCTGCTGGTGGCCGTTCCCGCGGCCGGCCTGTTCCTCAACCTCGGTGACCCGGGTGCCGCGGACGCCTGGCGGCATCTGGCCGGCACGGTCCTGGGCGGCTATTCCGTCACCAGCGCGGTGTTGTGCGCCTGCGTGGCGGCCGGCACCCTGGTCGTGGGGGCGGGGTGCGCGTGGCTCACCGCAGCCTGCCGCTTTCCCGGGTCGCGCCTCGTGTCCTGGCTGCTGCTGCTGCCGCTGGCCATGCCGGCCTACGTGGTGGCCTACGCCTGGACCGACCTGCTGCAGTTCTCCGGTCCCGTGCAGTCGTGGCTGAGGGAAGCCTTCGGCTGGCGGGCGCGCGACTACTGGTTTCCCGAGGTCCGCAGCCTTGGCGGCGCGGTGACGCTGTTCGTGCTGGCGCTGTATCCCTACGTCTACCTGCCTGCACGGGCGGCGTTCCAGGAGCGGCCGGCCAGCCTGGCGGAGGCGGCGAGGCTGGGCGGGGCCGGCGCCTGGCGGACCTTCCTGCGCATCGAGCTGCCGCTGGCGTGGCCCGCGCTGGCCGGTGGTGCGCTGCTCGCCGTGATGGAGACGCTGGCCGACTACGGCACCGTGGCCCAGCTCGCGGTGGATACCTTCAGCGTGGGCATCTTCAAGGCGTGGCTGGGCCTGGGCGATCGCGCCGCGGCGAGCCAGCTCGCGCTGGTGCTGCTGGCCGCGGTGGCGTTGCTGGTGCTCGCGGAGGCGCGGCTGCGCGGCGCGCGGCGCTTCGCCGCGCGCGGTGCGCAACGCCACCGGCAGCCTGCACGCCTGCAGGGCGTGCGCGGTGCCCTGGCGCTGGCCGCGTGCCTGCTGCCTCCGTCGCTGGGCTTCGCGCTGCCGGCGCTGCACCTCGTGCGACTGGCCGCGGGCGAGGACGTGGCGATCGAGCCGGCCAGGCTCGCGGCCATGGCGGCGTCGAGCTTCGGCATCGCGGCCGCGGCCGCGGCCGTGGTGGTGGGTCTCGCGCTGCTGCTTGGTTACGCGCGGCGCATGTCGCGCTCGCCGGCGGTGGCGGCGCTGGTGCGTGTCGCGGGCCTGGGCGACGCCGTGCCGGGCGCGGGGCTGGCCATCGGCATCCTCGTTC
>CAZXJW010000253.1:0-5308 GCA_964641005.1 uncultured Rhodocyclaceae bacterium | reverse complement strand
CAGCAGAACAACGTGTCGCCGCAGGTCTACAACGCCTTCACGGGCAACAACCTGACGAACACCCAGCAGGACGTGGACCTCTGGCGCATCCGCGTGCGCATCGGGATGCTCGCGAAGATCACCGAGACGCTCGGCGCCGGATTCCGGCTCGCCACGGGCAACCTCAACAACCCGGTCTCCACCAACGCCAACCTCGGGAACAGCTTCGGCGCCCAGCAGCTGATCCTCGACCGCGCGTATCTCAAGTGGGATCCGAGCGAGCGCTGGAGCGTCTCCGCGGGGCGCATGCCCAATCCCTGGTTCTGGCCCACCGACCTGGTCTGGGACGAGGATCTCAACTTCGACGGCCTGGCGGGTACCTTCAAGCCGCGGATCACGGCCTCCACCACCGGGTTCATCACGGCGGGCGCCTTCCCCGTGCTCCAGTTCACGCCCTCGCCCACGTCGCCGAGCCCGAAGGACAAGTGGCTGTTCGGCGTGCAGGGCGGCGCGGAGTGGAAGCCCGACAGCACCATGCGCGCCCGTGGCGCCGTGGCTCTGTTCGACTACCAGAACGTCTCGGGGCTGCGCAACAGCGTGACCCAGCCCAACGCGAACGACTGGACCGCCCAGGGTTTCCGCCAGAAGGGCAACACGCTGTTCGACATCAACTTCGGCACCGGCAACCCGGCGCTGTTCGCACTCGCCCCCAAGTACCGCATCCTGAATGTCGGCGGCGAGTTCGACCTCGGCCGATTCGATCCGCTGTTCGTGAAGATCGCTGCGGACTGGGCGAAGAACATCGGCTTCAACCGCGACGAGATCCGCGCCCGCACCGGCCTGGACGTGGAGCCGCGCACCACCGCCTACCAGGCGCGCCTGACGGTGGGTGCGGACGCCATCCGCAAGCTGCACGACTGGCAGTTCTTCATCGGCTACCGCTACGTGGAGCGCGACGCCGTGCTGGATGCGTTCACGGACTCGGACTTCTACCTGGGCGGGACGGACACGAAGGGCTATTTCATCGGCGGCTTCTACGGCCTCGACCGCAATGCCTTCCTGCGGTTGCGCTACCTGAGCGGCAACGAGATCCACGGACCGGCGCTGGGCAACGGCACGAGCGCGCGCCTGCCGCTGGCCATCGACGTGCTGCAGGCCGACTTCAACGTGCGGTTCTGAGCCATGAAACACGCCTCCCGCTCGCTGCGCGCCGCGCTGCTCGCCCTGGGCCTCGCGGCCTGCGCCCTTGCGCCGGCCCTGGCCCAGCAGCCGGCCGCCGACCGCCAGGCCTCGCGCGAGCGGGAGATGCTGCGCCGGGCCCAGGCGGCCCAGAAGCAGGCCGAGGAAGCCCGCGCCGCGCTCGAGGCCGAGAAGGGCAAGCTCTCCGACCAGCTCAAGGAGGCTGAATCGAAGGCTTCGCGCACCTCCGGGGCGGTGGCGCGCGAGAAGAAGCGCGCGGACGACCTCCAGCGGTCGCTGGACGACACCACCCGCGTGCGGGATGCGCTGCAGAAGGACAAGGACGCGCTCGCGGCGCGCCTCGCGGACACAGAGAAGCAGTTGCGGGAGACCTCCGCGGACCTGGCCCGGACGCGCCGCTCGCTAGCCGAACGCGACGCCGAGCTCGCGCAGTCGAAGGAGTCCGGCAGCCGCGAGAACGCGGCCCGCACCGAGGCGGAGCAGAAGAACGCGAAGCTCTACACCCTCGCCCGCGAACTGATCGACCGGTACAGATCCCAGGGCTTCTGGGATGCCGTGAAGCGCAAGGAACCGTTCACGGGGCTGAAGCAGGTGGAAGTGGACAACCTGCTCGAAGGCTACCGTGACCGCGCCGACGAGGCGCGGGTGATCCCCCCGCCGCAGCGCTGACCGCAAAGGCGGTCCATAATCCGCGCCGGCGGCCCCCGAACCGCCGGAAGCCAGGGTTGAGACGCGTCCGAACATCCACCAGACCGCCCTGAGGCGGCGCCTCGACCACCGGAAGATCTCGATGAATCCGCACCTTCTGGCCCACCCGGCCACGGCGCGCATTGCGCCTTTCGCCCTCTACATCGCCTTCCTGGCGCTGGGAGGGTTCGCTTCGGGGTTGGACACCCGATGGCTCTACCCGGCGCAGGTCGGGCTGGTGGCGCTCGCCCTGGCGGTGTTCTGGCGCCGCTACGACGAACTGCGTCCGGCCGGTCCAGTGCCCCCGCGTCACTGGGCGCTGGGCGTGGTGGTGGGCGCCGTGGTGTTCGCGATCTGGATCCAGCTCGACTTCGGATGGACCGTGATCGGCGACCTGGGCCCGGGATTCGATCCGCGCGACGAGGGCCGGGTGAACGCGATGCTGGCGGCCTTCCGGCTCATGGGGGCCGCCCTCGTGGTGCCGGTCATGGAGGAGCTGTTCTGGCGGTCCTTCGTGATGCGCTGGATCGACAAGCCGGTGTTCCTGTCCGTGGATGCCCGCGGCGTGTCGGCGAAGGCGGTGCTGCTGTCCTCGGCGGTGTTCGCGGTCGAGCATCACCAGTGGCTCGCCGGGCTGATCGCCGGTCTGGCCTATGCGTGGCTCTACCGTGTCACCGGGAACCTCTGGATTCCCGTGGTGGCCCACGCCGTGACCAACGCCTTGCTCGGAATCTGGGTCCTCTATACTGGGTCATGGCAATTCTGGTGACTTTCCCGGGGCGCAGGCCCTTCAGGCTGCGCCCGACGGCGGGTGTCATGCTCTGCCTACCCGCGCTGCTCGCGTCCGCGGGATCGGCCCACGCGCTGCAGGGCGACCGCATCCGGCCCTCGGTGGGTGCGGTGGCCAACTACTACTCCAACCTGTTCTACGTGGACGACCGCATCCCCGCGGACCGCGTCCCGTTCCTGAAGAACGGCCAGAAGAGCGACTGGAGCTACGGCCTGAAGGTGGGCCTGGATGCGGACATCCCCGTGAGCCGCCAGATGTTCACGCTGCGCTCCACCGTGACGCAGAACAACTTCGCCACCTACGACAACCTGGACAACACCTCCTACAACATCCGCGGGGCGATGAACTGGGTGGCTGGCAGCAGCTGGGATGGCGACGTGGGCGTCCAGCACAGCGAGTCGCTGGGCAGCTTCACGGACACCCGCGGCAACGTGAAGAACCTGCGCAAGATCGACCAGTACTTCGCCAGCGCCATGTACCGGGTCTACTACGACTGGAAGCTGCGCGCCGCGCTGAGCTACCTCGAGCTGCAGAACAGCGACCCGCGCTTCCGCGCGGGCAACCGCCAGGACACCACCTACGAGCTGGGTTCGCGCTACTACAGCAAGGGTGGCGACAACTACGTGGGCCTGAACTTCCGGGCCATCGACGGCGTGTTCCCGAATCGCCAGGTGGTCGCCAGCTCCACGGTGGACAACAGCTACCGGCAGTACACCGGCGAGACGGTGGTGGACTGGCGCTACAGCCCCATGACCTTCCTCGAAGGCGCGGTGGGCTGGACCAACCGCCTCCATGACCAGATCTCGGCGCGCAATTTCTCCGGCATCACCGGCCGCATCGTGTGGGCCTACGGCATCTCCGGGGCCACCTCCATCAACACCACGCTGTTCCGCGAGATCGGAGCGCTGGAGACGGTGACGGCGAACTACGTGCTCACCCAGGGCATCCGGGTCGGGCCGAGCTGGCGCTACAGCGAGAAGCTCACGCTGCAGGCCAATGCCGGCTTCAGCAACCGGCAGTTCCTGGGCGACCCGCTGATTGTCGTGGGAGCGCCGGTGCGCAAGGACGACGTGTGGACGGTGTCCGGCTCGGCGAGCTGGACACCCGTGTACCGGGCGCAGGTGAGCGGCACCATCTCCTACGACACGCGGACCTCCAACGCCATACTGGCGGACTACACGGCCGTCACCGTGTTCCTCTCCGCCCAGTACACCTTCTGAGGCGAGGCGCGCGCCGCGACCGGGGTCAGTCTCCGGTCGAAGAGGGCTGGCCCGCCGTCCGCGTTGCCGGGTCGACGTCGAACGACCCGTGCTCGATGCCGGTGCCGCGCCGCTCGCTGCGCTCGAGGCGCGGCGTGGGGGCCCTGAACACGTGCAGGGAGTCGATGAAGTCCGCCCAGTTCTGTCCCGCTCCGTGGTCCTGATCGCGCATCCTGGTGACCTCGTTCGTCCGTGTTCGCTTGGCCCGGCGGGCGTCCATGGTTCAGCCGCGCCCCGGCCTGGGGTTTGGACGGCTGCGCAGGTAGGCGCCCATCAGTTCGATCGATCGCTGCAGCCGCAGCCTCGCCTCGCCCTCCAGTCCGCGGGCCACCTCGCCCAGCAGCCCCTCGATCCGGCGCAGGTTTCCCTTGCCCAGCCGGTAGAGCTGGAGCAGGCCCTCCTCGTCTCCCGGGGCGAGATCGGACAGCCGCAGCAGCCCGCGTTTCTGGAGCATCTCGGTGAGCGTGGGTCCGAGCCGCGGCCAGAGATCCGCCACGCGGGTATCCAGGCCCACGTCCAGGGCGATGGCGGCGCGCTCCACGCGTCCGAGCCGCCACTTCTCGTAGTCCGACAGCGGCTGCAGACCCAGTCCGTTGGCTTCCAGGCGATCGAGGATGTCCACGATGCCGTGCCGGCCGATGGAGCGCCAGAGGTCCTCCACGCTGCAGGCGAGCAGCGCAGGCAGTCGCACGATGCCGGCGCGATACAGGCGGCTGATGGTGCCCTGTTCCAGTCCCAGCACCGACACCGGCGTGTCGGCGTCCACCGGACCGACAGGAACCGGGTTGCGGCGCATCTCCTCGTTGTGGCGATAGAGCGCATCGCGCTCGGCCGCGGATGGGGATTGCGGGACGCGACCGGATTCCCGGGACGAACGCTCGGCTGGCCGGACGATGGATTCGCTGGGGGAAAGGCGCTGGGGATTCACTTCGCGGAGACACCTCTGACGTCTGGAATCGATTCTGGTTTGGGTACATTGCGCTTGCGTGACACGGAGGTGGACGGGAGATGAGCGATTCGGCCCATGGCGGACGAGAAGACCCTTCACGTGGCACGGCAACCTGCCGCATCGGGGTCGACCTGGGCGGCACCAAGACCGAGGTGATCGCGCTCGACGCCGCCGGCGCCGTGATGGCGCGCCGCCGCACGGCCTCGCCACGCGATTCCTACGACCGTACGCTGGCGAGCATCGCCGACGCCGTGCGCTGGGCGGAACGCGAGGCCGGCCTGCCGGGCAGCGTCGGCATCGGCACCCCCGGCAGCGTGTCGGCCCTCACCGGGACCATGAAGAACTGCAACTCCACCTGGCTCAACGGCCGTCCGCTGCGCGACGACCTGGAGCGGCTCCTGGAGCGTCCGGTGCGCATTGCCAACGACGCGAACTGCTTCGCGC
>CAZXJW010000252.1:0-5325 GCA_964641005.1 uncultured Rhodocyclaceae bacterium | reverse complement strand
CGTGTCGCGTGGGCGTGGTGGCCATGGACGAGGCCATGGATGCCGGTGAGTCCGTGCCGGGTGTGCTGGCGGAGCGGCTTGCCTTCGACGTGTGCCTCGATGCCGTGGCCCCGCGCGCGGCGCTGCTGCCTCCATCGGCCGAAGCCGCGGTGGCACAGGCGCGAGCGCGACTGGCACGCGTTGCCGCCGGCGAGCCCGTGATCGAGGCGCTGTGCGCGGTCGCGGCGGCGCTGGGCATCGATTCCTCGCGCACGGCCCTGCTCGCGCTGCGCGCCGCGCGCGCGAGCGCCGCCCTCGCGGGGCGCGCAACGGTGGAACAGGACGACGCCGAGAGAGCGGCCCGCCTGGTGCTGGCGCCGCGCGCGCGCTCGCTGCCCCGGGTCCCGGAGGACGAACCCCGGCAGGAGGAGCAGGGTCGCGACACGCCGCCTCCCGACGATCGCGACGCCGTCGAACCGCAGGCGTCGGCCGACCGTCCGCTGGAGGATCGGGTTCTCGACGCCGCGCAGGCGGCGATCCCGGCCGGGCTTCTGGCGCAGCTCAAGGCCGAGGCCTTGGCCGGGTTCTCGCGCCGTCCGCCGCCCGGAAAGGCGGGCGAGGCCCGCGCCAACCGGCTGCGCGGGCGCGTGGCGGGCACGCGTCGTCACGAACCGGGTGACGGGGGGCGCGTGGCGGTGGTGGACACGCTGCGCAACGCGGCTCCCTGGCAGGCGCTGCGCCGCATGGAGGCGAAGTCGTCCGGGCGTGAGTTGCCGCCCGGCCGCAGGGTGGAGGTGCGCACCGCCGATCTGCGCGCGAACCGCTACCGCCAGCACCTGCAGACCGTCACCCTGTTCGTCGTGGATGCCTCCGGGTCCGCCGCGCTGCACCGGCTGGCCGAGGCCAAGGGCGCGGTCGAACTGTTGCTGGCCGATTGCTACGTGCGTCGCGACGAGGTGGCGCTGGTGGCCTTCCGCGGCCAGTCCGCCGAGGTGTTGCTGCCACCAACGCGCTCGCTGGTGCGCGTCAAGCGCAGTCTCGCGGGACTGCCGGGCGGTGGCGGCACGCCGCTCGCCGCCGGCAGCGAGGCGGCCAGTGTGGTCGCGCGAACGGTGCTCGCGCGCGGCCAGCAGCCCAGCCTCGTGTTCCTGACAGACGGACGCGCGAACGTGGCGCGCGACGGCACGCCCGGGCGCGAGCGCGGCGAGTCCGATGCCCTCGCAGCCGCGCGCAGCCTGCGCGCGCTTGGCCTCGCGGCCCTGGTGATCGATACCTCTCAGCGACCGAGTCCCGCCGCCCGGCAGGTCGCCGAGGCGATGGGCGCGCGCTACCTGGCGTTGCCGCATGCGGATGCCGCGACCGTGGTCCGTGCGGTGCAGGCGGCCGCGCCGGCGGCACCGGGGCTGGCCGCATGAGCGCGCGTTCGCCCGCCATGCGGTACGAGTCGCGGCGGGAATCCCCATGAACACCCGTCCGCCGCCGGTCGTCCTGGGCAGCCCGATGGCGGCGCGCCGCGAGGCCGTCGCAGTGCCACCGGAGCGCGAGGGGGAACTGCACGGCTGGCCCCATGGCGAGGCGAGCCGCTTCGTGTCGGCCGGCGGCGTGCGCTGGCACCTGCAGCAGTTCGGCAGCGGTCCCGTGGCGCTGCTCGTGCACGGCACGGGCGCCGCGTGCCATTCCTGGCGCGGCGTCGCACCGCTGCTGGCGCAGCATTTCACCGTGCTGGCCCCCGACATGCCGGGCCATGGCCTGACGCGGGTCCCGCCTGGCATGCGGCTGTCGCTGCCGGATATAGCGGCGGCATTCGCCGCACTCGGGTCGGCGCTCGCGGTGTCTCCGGTCATCGCCGTGGGGCATTCGGCCGGCGCGGCCGTGCTGGCGCGCATGTGCCTGGATCGCAACCTCGCGCCGGCGGTGCTCGTGAGCCTCAACGGCGCGCTCCTGCCGCTTCAGGGCGTGCCGGGCCTGCTGTTCCCGCCGCTCGCGCGGGTGCTCGCCCGTGCTCCGCTGGTGCCGCGGTTCGTGAACGCCATGGCGGCCGATCCGGCCGCCGTGGAGCGCCTCATTCGTTCCACCGGGTCGCAACCCGATGCCGCGGGGATCGCCCACTACAGCCGGCTTGTCCGCTCGCCGGGCCACGTGGGCGCGACGCTGCGCATGATGGCCGCATGGGATCTGCGTCCGCTGGCGCGCGAGTTGCCGCGCCTGCCGGTGCCGCTGGTGCTGGTGGCCGGTGCGCGCGACCGGACCGTTCCGCCTGCCGAGGCCGGGCGCGTGGCGGCGCTCGTGGAGGGTGCTAGAACCGTGGTGCTGCCCGGGCTAGGCCATCTCGCGCACGAGGAGGCCCCCGAGGTGGTGGCCCCGGTCATCCTTGACGCCGGCCGCGAGGCGGGCGCGTTGTCCGCATGAGCCCCCATCAGGGCCGTTCGCCACGGCGCGTCGCGCGATGCCGCCGTGGCTGCGGCCCTTCCTAGACAGGACAGGAATCACCATGGTCACTGCCGTCGCTGCCGCCCCCACCCCCTTGCGCGCCACGGGCCGGCCCGCCACCGCCGTGGTGATCGGCAGCGGCTTCGGCGGTCTCGCGGCCGCCATACGCCTGGCCGTGCGCGGCTACCGGGTGACGGTGGTGGAGAAGCTCGATGCGCCCGGAGGGCGCGCCTACGTGCACCGCCAGGACGGGTTTACCTTCGATGCGGGCCCTACCATCGTCACCGCGCCCTTCCTGTTCGAGGAGCTCTGGACGCTGTGCGGCCGCCGTTTCGCCGACGACGTGCAGCTGCGCGCCCTGGATCCGTTCTACCGCATCCGCTTCGACGACGGCAGCTGGTTCGACTACAGCGGCGACGATGCGGCCATGCGGGCCCAGGTGGCGAAGTTCTGCCCGGAGGACCTGCGTGGCTGGGACGGTTTGCTGGCGGAATCCGAGCGCTGCTACGAGCTGGGCTTCGCGGACCTGAGCGCCAAGGCCTTCAACAGCCTGCGCGACCTGTTCGCGGCCATGCCTTCCATGATGCGCATGCGGGCCTGGCGCACCATCCACGCCATGGTCTCCTCGCACCTTCGCGACGACCGGCTGCGCACGGTGATGAGCTTTCACCCGCTGCTGATCGGCGGTAATCCGTTCGCAGTGACCTGCGTCTACAGCCTCATCCACGCGCTCGAGCGGAAGTTCGGGGTGCACTGGGCCATGGGTGGCACGGGCGCGCTCGTGTCGGGCATGGTGAAGCTGCTCGAGGGGGTGGGCGGGCGGCTGCGCTGCAACGCGGAGGTGTCGCGCATCACCGTCGACGGTGGACGGGCCACGGGCGTGCGGCTGGCCAGCGGCGAGCTGCTTCCGGCCGACATCGTCGTGTCCAATGCGGATGCCATGTGGACCTACCGCCACCTCGTGGAGGAGAAGCACCGCCGTCACTGGACCGACCGGCGAATCGACCGCGGCCGCTATTCCATGAGCCTGTTCGTGTGGTATTTCGGCACGCGCCGCCGCTACGAGGACGTGCCCCACCACATGATCCTGCTGGGGCCGCGCTATCGAGGACTGCTGGAGGACATCTTCGAGAACAAGGTGCTCACCACCGACTTCAGCATGTACCTGCACCGTCCAACCGCCACCGACCCGTCCATGGCACCGCCGGGCTGCGATGCCTTCTACGCGCTCGTGCCCGTGCCGCACCTGGACAGCGGCACCGACTGGCGCGCGCGTGCGGCTACCGCGACGAGGTGGCGGCGGCGCTCGAGCGCACGGTCCTGCCGGGGCTGCGCGGCGAGATCGTCACCGAGCGCATCACAACACCGCAGGATTTCCGCGACCGGTTGCTCTCGCTCAAGGGCGCGGCCTTCGGCCTGGAGCCGCGCCTCACCCAGAGCGCGTGGTTTCGTCCCCATAACCGCAGCGAGGACATCGAGGGGCTCTACATGGTGGGTGCCGGCGTTCATCCGGGTGCGGGCATGCCCGGCGTGCTGTCTTCCGCGAAGGCGCTCGACGCCGTCGTGCCCGACGCGAAGGTGTTTGCATGAACGCCGCCGGCCTGACCGGCGGGGGAGGCGAAGCGCAGGCGCTGCCGCTGCCCGACGCGGACGCCTGCGAGCGCCTGATGCGGGGCGGGTCCAAGTCCTTCTTTGCCGCCTCGCTGCTGCTGCCGCGCCGTTCGCGGGCTCCGGCCACGGCGCTGTACGCCTTCTGCCGCGTGGCTGACGACGCGGTGGATCTCGACCCCGAGCGCGACTGCGCCCTGCAGCGCCTGAACGACCGTCTCGACCGGATCTATGCCGGACGGCCGCTGCCGATCGCCGCGGACCGCGCCCTCTCGGGCGTGGTGTCCTCCCACGGCATCCCGCGCGCGCTGCTTGACGCGCTCCTGGAGGGGTTCTGCTGGGACGCGCAGGGGCGCCGCTACGAGACCATCGACGAGCTGCACGCCTACGGCGCGCGGGTGGCCGGCGCCGTGGGTGCGATGATGGCGCTCATCATGGGCGCGCGATCGCAGCAGGCGCTGGCGCGAGCCTGCGAGATGGGCGTGGCCATGCAACTCACCAACATCGCCCGCGACGTGGGTGAGGACGCCGCCAACGGCCGTCTTTACCTGCCGCTGTCCTGGATGCGCGAGGCGGGCATCGATCCCGAGGGCTGGATGGGCGCGCCTGTGTTCGACCACCGGGTGGGTTCGGTGGTGGGTCGGCTGCTGCGCGAGGCCGACGCGCTGTACGCACGCTCCGAACTGGGCATCGCCGAGCTTCCCGCCGACTGCCGGGCTGCCATCAAGGCCGCGCGCCTGGTGTACGCCGAGATCGGGCGCGAGGTCGAGCGCGCCGGCATGGACTCCGTCTCGCGGCGCGCGGTGGTTTCCTTCGGACGCAAGCTGTGGCTGATGGGGCGCTCCCTCGGCGCGGTGGTGCCACGGCCGGGCACGTCCGGCCACTCCCAGGCCATGGCGCCGCTGGCGGCGGTGCAGTTCCTGGTGGATGCCGCCATGGCCGCGGAGGCCTCGGCGGTCGCCGCCCGGGCGCGCGGGTTCGACGCGCGCGCGGGCAGGGTGCTGGAGCTGTTCGCGCGCATGGCCGAGCGCGACAGCGCGGCCCAGGTGTACGGGCGGCGCTCCGGGATGCCCCTGGCCGACTGACGCGCCGGGTCAGTCCAGTTCCAGGCGGCTCCCGAAGGGCGCCACTGGGGTCCGGCCTCCGGGAACTGCCCAGATCACCGGCCATGGCGGCCTGAAGTTCGCCGGGCCCTCCAGATCGGTGAGCACCACGCCGATGTCGGGCTGGTGCCGGTCGGCCTCCTCGAGCAGGGGCGTGAAGTCGGTTCCGCCACCGCCTTCCACGGCCAGGCCCGCGAGGTCGGCG
>CAZXJW010000251.1:0-5330 GCA_964641005.1 uncultured Rhodocyclaceae bacterium | reverse complement strand
GTCCGTGACGCGCATGGGCGTGCAGACCGTGGTGGCCGGGCCCGACGAGGCAGGCGTGCGCGCCGCGCTGGTGGCGCTGGTGAGCGCCGGCGCGCGGGTGGTGGCACAGCCGCGCGCGCTCGGCTCACAGTGGATCGCCGTGTGCGAGGGGCTCCCGGAGGCGGGAGCCTACCGGTGGTGATGCGAGGGCAGGTCCGTCATCGGGCCCGCGCTCAGTCCCCCGGCAACTCCAGCCCCTGTTCCCACCATGGCGTGGGCCCGAACTCCGCCTGGCACAGGTCGAGGAAGGCGGTCACCTTGGCAGGCAGCGGCCGGCCCGGGAGGTAGATGGCCTGCAGCGCCGAATCCAGGAAGGGGCGGCACCCCGGCAGCAGCAACTCGAGCCGGCCTTCCCTGAGGTCAGGCCCCACCAGGAAGGTGGGCAGCACGGCGAGCCCGAGGCCGTCCAGCGCCGCGGTGCGCAATGCCATGGCGGAGTTGGCGCTGAAGTTGCCCGACACGTTCGCCGTCTCCTCGTGGCTGCCCACGCGGAAGCGCCAGGCGCCGGCGCTCACCAGTTCGGGAAACAGCAGGCAGTTGTGGCGCGCGATGTCCGCCACCGAGGCCGGCGCGCCGTGGCGCGCCAGGTAGGCGGGCGCGGCGCACAGGATCCAGCGGATCGGTGCCATGCGCCTCGCCACGAAGTTGTCGGTGGGGCGCGTGGCGATGACGAAGGCGGCATCGAGCCGGTCTTCCACCAGGTCGGGGATGATGCGGTCGGACAGCGTCATGTCCACGCGCACGTCCGGGTGCCGGGCGAGGAAGCGCGACACCAGCGGGGTGAGGTGCAGCATGCCGAACACCGCCGGCGCCGACAGCCGCAGCGTGCCGCGCGGGGCCGACTGCTGGGTCTGGACTGCCAGCTCGATCTCCTCGGCCTCGCGCACGATGCGCGCGGCATGCTCGTAGACCATGGCGCCCAGTTCGGTGACTGCGAGCTTGCGCGTGGTGCGGTTGAGCAGCCGGGCGCCCAGCGACTTCTCCAGCCGCGCCACCTGCTTGCTCACCATGGACGGCGACATGCCCAGTCGCCGCGCCGCCTCGCTGAAGCCCTGGGCATCCACGACGCGGGCGAAGATCACCAGGGCGGTCAGGTTTTCCATGCGGGGTTTCGAGCCGGTGTGGAAACAGTGCTGTGCCGGCGAAGTGCCGGTGCGCAGACCGCGGCGAGCCTACCATAGGGCCCTCGCACAACCCCTTTCCGGCAGACCGTCCTTGAAAGCCTACGAGCTCCAGCACAAGCCCGGCCTCGACAGCCTCACCGCCGTGCAGCGTCCCGACCCCCGTCCCGGCCCCGGCCAGGTCCTGCTGCGCATGAAGGCCTGGTCGCTCAACTACCGTGACCTGCTCACCGCGCGCGGCAGCTACGGCGGCCCGCCGCCGCTGGGCCGCATCCCGCTGTCCGACGGCGTGGGCGAGGTGGTGGAGACGGGCCCGGGCGTCACCCGCGTGAAGGTGGGCGACCGCGTGGCCGGCTGCTTCATGCAGGCGTGGGTCGCCGGCGGCATTCCCCCCGAGGCGCCCGGCAGCGCCCTGGGCGGCGCCATCGACGGCATGCTGGCCGAGCACGTGGTGCTCTCGGAGCAGGGCGTGGTGAAGGTCCCTGCCCACCTCACCGATGCGGAAGGTGCCTGCCTGCCCTGTGCCGCAGTCACGGCATGGAACGGCCTGGTGCGGGAGGGCGGCCTCAAGGCCGGCGACACGGTCCTGTGCCTGGGCACGGGGGGGGTGTCGCTGATCGCGCTGCAGTTCGCGAAGCTGTTCGGCGCGCGCGCCATCGTCACCTCCAGCAGCGACGAGAAGCTCGCCGTGGCCGGCCGCATGGGCGCCGACGCCACCATCAACTACCGGTCCCGCCCCGACTGGGAGAAGGCGGTGGCCGAGCTCACCGACGGGCGCGGCGCCGACATCGTGGTGGAGGTGGGCGGCGTGGGCACCTTCGAGAAGTCGGTGGCTGCGGCGCGCCTGGGCGGCACCGTGGCGCTGATCGGCGTGCTCACCGGGGTGTCCGGCGCCGTGAACACCGCCGCCATCCTGCGCCGCCACGTGAAGGTGCAGGGCATCTACGTGGGCTCGCGCGAGATGTTCGAGGAGATGAACCGCGCCATCGCCGCCTCGGAGCTGCGCCCGCCCATCGACCGCAGCTTCGGCTTCGATGACGCGCGGGCAGCGTATGACCACCTCGCCAGTGCTGCCCACACGGGAAAGGTGGTAATCGAGCGCTGACGGCAGCCCCCCCTGGAGGGCCGTCTTTGGCAGAATCCGGTATTCACCAGGAGGAGAGCGCGGGTCCACCCGCGCCACGCAAGACCATGGCACTGATCGACGTCTCGCTGTCCGACAAGTACACCCTCGACAAGGGCCGCATCTACATCACCGGCACCCAGGCGCTGGTGCGCCTGGCCATGATGCAGCGCCGCCGAGACCTCGCCGCGGGCCTGAACACCGCGGCCTACATCTCCGGTTACCGCGGCAGCCCGCTGGGCGGCTACGACCAGCAGCTCACCGCCGCCAGGAAACTGCTCGACGAGCACCACATCGTCTTCAACCCGGGCGTGAACGAGGACCTGGCTGCCACCGCGTGCTGGGGCACCCAGCAGGCTCACCTGGGGGGCGACAACAAGTACGACGGCGTGTTCGCCATCTGGTACGGCAAGGGTCCCGGGGTGGACCGCACGGGCGACGTGTTCCGCCACGGCAACCTGGCCGGCACCGCCCCCAACGGCGGCGTGCTGGCGCTCATGGGCGACGACCACACCTGCGAGTCCTCCACCACGGCCCACCAGAGCGAGTTCGCCATGGTGGACGCCATGATCCCGGTGCTCAACCCGGCCGGCGTGCAGGAGCTGCTCGACTACGGCCTGGTGGGCTGGGCGCTGTCGCGCTACGCCGGCGTGTGGGTGGGCCTGAAGTGCATGAAGGACACCATCGACGCCACCGCCTCTGTGGACGTGGACCCGGATCGCGTGCGCATCCGCATCCCCGAGGACTTCCAGTTCCCGCCCGGCGGCCCGCACATCCGTTTCCCCGACCCGCCGCTGGACCAGGAGGCGCGCCTGCACCGCGTGAAGATCGACGCCGTGAAGGCCTTCGCCCGCGCCAACGCCATCGACCGCGTGGTGATCGACAGCCCCAAGGCGCGCTTCGGCATCGCCACCTGCGGCAAGTCCTACATGGACGTGCGCCAGGCGCTCGCCTACCTGGGCATCGACGACGCCGAGGCCTCGCGCCTCGGCCTTCGCCTCTACAAGGTGGGCATGACCTGGCCGCTCGAGCCCGAGGGCGCGCGCCGCTTCGCCCAGGGCCTGGAGCAGGTCCTGGTGGTGGAGGAGAAGCGCGCGCTGATCGAGCCCCAGCTCAAGGACGCGCTCTACGGCATTCCCGGCGCGCCCATGGTGGAGGGCAAGAACGACCGTGCCGGCCGGCTGCTGTTCCAGAGCAACGCCGCGCTGGACCCCAACGAGATCGCCATCGCCATCGGCCGGCGCATCCTCGAGGCCACCCACGATGACCAGCTCGCCGCGCGCGTGGCCGAGCAGGAGCGCCTGCGCGGCCGCGAGCCCGACAAGCCCGCCATGGAGCGCACGCCCTACTTCTGTTCCGGCTGCCCGCACAACACCGGCACCAAGGTGCCCGAGGGCAGCAAGGCCATGGCCGGCATCGGCTGCCACTTCATGTCCCAGTGGATGAACCGCAACACCGCCGGCTACACCCAGATGGGCGGCGAGGGTGCGAGCTGGATGGGCATGGCGCCGTTCGTGAAGACGAACCACATCTTCCAGAACATCGGCGACGGCACCTACTTCCACTCCGGCTCGCTGGCAGTGCGCGCCGCGGTGGCCTCGGGCGCCACCATGACCTACAAGATCCTCTACAACGATGCGGTGGCCATGACCGGTGGCCAGCACGTGGACGGCCAGCTCACCGTGCCGCAGATCACCCACCAGATGCACGCCGAGGGCGTGAAGCGCATCGCCGTGGTCACCGACGAACCGGAGAAGTACGGCTCGGATGCCGGCTTCGCGCCCGGGGTCACCGTCCACCACCGCGACGATTACCTCGAGGTGCAGAAGAGCTTCACCGGCGTGAAGGGCGTCTCGGTGATCGTCTACGACCAGACCTGCGCGGCCGAGAAGCGGCGGCGCCGCAAGAAGAAGCAGTACCCCGATCCCCCGAAGCGCGTGTTCATCAACGACCTGGTGTGCGAGGGCTGCGGCGACTGCGGCGTGAAGTCCAACTGCGTGTCCGTCACGCCGCTGGAGACCGAGTTCGGCCGCAAGCGCCTCATCGACCAGTCCGCCTGCAACAAGGACTACTCGTGCGTGAAGGGCTTCTGCCCGAGCTTCGTCACGGTGCACGGCGGCGGCGTGCGCAAGATCGCCCCGCCCAAGCCCGCCGGCGCGAACGTGGACGGCCCGTTCCCGGCCCTGCCGGAACCCGTCCTGCCCGCGCTCGACCAGCCCTACGGCATCCTCGTCACCGGCGTGGGCGGAACCGGCGTGGTGACCATCGGCGCCATCGTCGGCATGGCCGCCCACCTGGAGGGCAAGGGCTTCGCCGCGCTCGACATGGCCGGCCTCGCCCAGAAGGGCGGCGCCGTGTGGAGCCACCTGCAGATCGCCGCGCACCCCGACCAGATCAAGACCGTCCGCCTGGGCGCGGGCGGCGCGAAGCTGGTGCTGGGCTGCGACCTGGTGGTGTCGGCCAGCCAGAAGACCATGGGCGGCACCCGCCACGGCACGCGCATGGTGGTGAACCTGCACCGCCAGATGACCGGTGACTTCACCCGCAACGCCGACGCGAAGTTCCCCTCCGCCCAGCTGCAGGACACGATCCGCAAGGGCGTGGGCGAGGAGAACGCCGAGTTCGTTGACGCCCAGCGCATCGCCACCGCCCTGATGGGCGATTCCATCGCCACCAACATGTTCATGCTGGGTTTCGCCTGGCAGCGCGGACTCGTGCCCGTGTCCTGGGAGGCGCTGAACAAGGCCCTCGAACTCAACGGCGCCGCGGTCAAGATGAACCAGGCCGCGCTGCTGTGGGGCCGTCGCGCCGCCGCCGACCTGAACGCGGTGCAGAACCTCGTGGCGCCCAAGGTGGAGAAGCAGGTGAGCGTGCGCGTGTCCGAGTCGCTCGACGAGATGATCGAGCGCCGCGTGGCCTTCCTCACCGATTACCAGGATGCCGCCTGGGCCGGCCGCTATCGCCGCCTGGTGGACGAGGTGCGCGCCGCCGAGGCGCAGGCCGCGAAGGGCTCCACCGCGCTCACCGAGGCCGTGGCGCGCTACTTC
>CAZXJW010000250.1:0-5351 GCA_964641005.1 uncultured Rhodocyclaceae bacterium | reverse complement strand
GGGGGCAGGCAGAGGGGGGCGAGGTGGAGGTGCTGGAGGGTCGCGGGGGCGAAGTCGCGGATGTTCATGTCGGGGCCAGGGCCGGGGGCGGGGCGTGGAAAAGTCTTGATTATAGGCCCGTCCCCCAGGGGGGCTGGAGACGAGGCAGGCGCGTGCGGCGCGTGTTCAGGATGCCCCGGCGCCGCGGATCCGGGCGCCGCGCGACAGCCACATGCCGCCCAGCAGCAGCAGCACGGAGACCGCCAGGACTGCCGAGGCGATGGCGTTGATCTCGGGCGTGACCTCGCGGCGGATCATCGACCAGAGCTGCATGGGAAGGGTCACGTCCCGGCCCGTCAGCAGGTAGGTGGCGGCGAGTTCGTCGAACGCGATGGCGAAGGCGATCAGGGCGGCGCCGGCCACGGCGGAGGCGATGTTGGGCAGGGTGATGCGAACGAACACCTCGAAGTGGGTGGCGCCGAGGTTCAGGGCCGCTTCCTCCTGCGAGCGCCCCACCTGCTGGAGCCGGGCGAAGATCTCGGTGATGGCGACGGCGATCAGCGCCGTGCCCACGCCCGTCACGATGGTCCACAGGGACATGGGGACGTTCGCCAGCACGAAGAAGTTGAGCAGCGCCACCCCGGTGGTGACGCCCGGGAGGATGAGCGGCAGCAGCACGATGCGCCGGAAGACGGCCTTGCCCGGGAAGTCGAAGCGGTCCAGCGCCATGGCCGCCGGCAGTCCGAAGCCGATGCTCACCACCACGCACGCCACCGCCACGAGCGTGCCGTTGACGATGGATTCCACCACCTCCTCGTTGCCGAGGAAGCGGAAGTACCAGTCCAGCGTGAACCCCTCGAGGGGCAGGCCGAGCACGTGGCTGGTGTTGAAGGACAGCACCACCATGACCGCGATGGGCGCGTACAGGAACGCCAGTACCGCCATGGCTCCTGCCACCCAGGGCCATCCCGCGCAAAGCGTGTGGCGGCTGCCCGACATCTCAGAACCTCACCTGCACGCGCTTCTCGACCCACTGCATGGCCACCAGCAGCACGGCGGCGAGGGCCAGCATCAGGAAGCCGATGGCCGAGGCGAGCGGGCGGTCCATGGAAACCCCGAACAGGTTGATCATGATGCTGGTGATCATCAGGTCGCTCGGCCCGCCCACGAGGGTGCAGGTGATGAAGTCGCTGAAGGCGAGCGAGAACACGATCACCGCGCCGGCGAACACGCCGGGCACGCTGATGGGAAGGACGATGCGGCGCAGGATCTCGAGGTCGGTGGCGCCGAGGTTGCGGGCCGCCTCGACGAGCGAGGGCGGGATGCGCTCGAGCTGGGCGTAGATCGAGATCACGCAGAACGGCGTGAAGATGTAGGTGAGGGTGAGGATGACGGCGAAGCGGCTGAACATGAGGGACTCCAGCGGCTCCGCTACCACGCCGGCCCCGGTCAGCAGCGAGTTCACCACGCCTTGCGTGCCCAGGATGGTCTTCCAGGCGTAGGCCTTGACCATGTAGCTGGCGAGCCAGGGCAGGATCACCAGCACGGACACCAGCGCGCGGGCGCGGGCCGAGGCAAGGCCGAAGGCCATCCACAGGGCGAGCGGGTAGGCGATCAGCGAAGCCAGCACCGCGGTCATCAGGCCGTTGTTGAAGGACTTGAGGGTCACGCCGAGGTAGGGCTCGACCGTGAAGATCTTCAGGTAGTTGGCTGCAGAGAAGCCGGGCACGAAATCCACGTAGTCCATGCGCCCGAGGCTCACGTACAGCAGGCTCAGGTGCGGCAGCAGCATGAACACCGCGAACCAGGCCGCCGGCGGTCCCAGCCAGAGCAGCAGCCGCCGTCGTTCGGCGCGGCGCGCGTGCAACCGGGCGTCGGATGGGGGGGCGATGGTCTCGGCGCTCATGGCGGCGTCAGTCCGACAGGACCCGCACGTCCTCGTCCGACCACCGCAGGCCCACGCGCGCGCCCACCTCGGGAGCGGCGGACGCGTCACGGCGGCGGCTCCTGTGCACCGTCAGCTCCACGCCCAGGCCGTCCACGTCCACCTGGAACTCGTCGTGAGTGCCCAGGAACAGGCGCTCGCGCACCCGGCCGCTGAGCATCGCCGACGGCCCGTCGTCCACCAGGTCGATGCGGTCGGCGCGGATCATCGCCGACACCCTGGTGTCCGGCCGGCCGGGGGCGACCAGGCCGCGCACCACGGAGCCGTTGCCCAGCCGCACGGCGCCCATCGCGCCCTCACGGCCTGAGAGTTCACCGTCGAGCAGGTTGGTGGAGCCCACGAAACGCGCCACGTACCGCGTGGTGGGCTGGAAGTAGATCTCGTCGGGCGGTGCGTACTGGAGCACGCGGCCCTCGTGCATCACCGCAATGCGGTCGCTGATGGCGAGCGCCTCTTCCTGGTCGTGGGTGACGTAGACGAAGGTCTTGCCCAGTTCGGCGTGCAGCCGCTTGAGCTCGAACTGCATGGCGCGGCGCAGGCCGGCATCGAGGGCGCCCAGCGGCTCGTCGAACAGCAGCACGTCGGGGCGCGTGACCAGGGCGCGTGCCAGGGCAACCCGCTGGCGCTGGCCGCCCGAGAGTTCGTGCGGACGCCGGTTGCGCACGCCCGGCAGGTGCACCAGTTCGAGGTGCTCGTCCACGAGGCGGTCGATCTCGGCCGCGGAATGCCGCCCCCGCTGCGCCTTGACCCGAAGTCCGAAGGCCACGTTCTCGCCCACGGTCATGTGGGGAAACAGCGCGTAGTCCTGGAACATCATCCGCAGCCCGCGGCGCGCGGCCGGCACGTGGGTCATGTCCCGACCCTCGTGCACGATGCTGCCGGCGTCGGGCATCTCGAGCCCGGCGATCAGCCGCAGCGTGGTGGTCTTGCCGCAGCCCGAGGAACCGATCAGGGACACGAACTCGCCGCGCGGGATGACGAGGTCCACCCCGTCCACCGCACGTTGGGTGCCGTGCGGACCGCGGAACGACTTGACGAGGCCTTCGAGCTCGAGGGACACGGCGGGCGCCCGCGGGTCAGTTCGTGGCCGCCTTCACCTGGTTCCAGGTCTCGAGGTAGAGATTGCGTCGCTTCACGGCCTGCCACCAGTTCACCTTCGTCAGGATCGCCGGGTCGTCCATCTGCAGGCGCTTGAGGTAGCCGCGGGTCTGGGCGTCGAGCTTGTCCAGCATGCCGGGGTTCGAGTAGCCGAAGCCGGTCACCTTGTGGCCCGCGGCCTGGGCTTCGGGCGAGGAGACGTAGTCGAGCCACTGGTAGACGCAGGCGTTCTTGCCGGCACCCCGGGCGATCATCCAGCTGTCGGTCCAGGCGCCGCGGCCCTCCTTGGGCACGATCTCCACGATGTTGCGGCCCGCCCGCCAGGCGTTCACCAGGTTGGTCTCCCAGGCGTTGGCGACCCAGACCTCGCGGTTGGCGAGCAGCGTGTCGAGCTCCCCGGCGGTGAACCAGTACTTCTTGATCATGGGCTTCTGGCGCAGCAGCAGCTCCTTGGCCTTGGCCAGCTCGGCGTCGGTCATGTTGTAGACGTCCTTCGCGCCCGAGAGCCGGGCCGCCGTGTACACGGTCTCGAGGTCGTCCCACATGGACACCTTGCCCTTGTACTTGTCGGACCAGAGCACTTCGAGGGACTGGGGCGGGTTCGGCACCTTGTCCGCGTCGGCGATGATGCGCACCACGCCGAAGGTGTACGGCACGCCCCAGGTCTTGCCGTCCTTCTCGAGCCAGGCCGGGCGCTGGAACACCGCGCTCAGCTGCGCGGCGTTCGGGACCCGCGCGAGGTCCACGGGCTCGACGGCGCCGGCGTCGATCAGCCGCCGGGTGATGTCGCTCTGGGGGCTGGCCAGGTCGAAGATCGCGCCGCCACCCACGAGCTTGGCGACGAACTCGTCGCCGGACCCCACGTAGGTGGCCTTGACGGTGCAGCCGGTCTTCTGGGTGAAGGGCTTGACGAAGCTGGCGTCGGCGTAGCCTTCCCAGGTGAGGATGTTGAGCCGGCCCGCGGCCTGGGCGAGCGAGGGCGCGGTGCAGACGGGCAGCAGCAGTGCGGCCATGGCGGCCATGAGGGCGCGTTGGGGCATCGGGCGGTCTCCAGGAGGCGACGCGGTCGCATGCCGCGCCTGCTCCGGATTCTGCCAAAGAACGTGGTGCCGATGCGCGTCAATCCATGTCCGTGGCATCGGCGGGCCCGCGACCCTGGCACGTTTGCCCCGCCGGGGCCATCTCCCGTACATTCCAAGGCTGGCCGCGGCAGCCGATCCCGGCCCCGGCGCGCCGTGCGCGGACCCCCCATGCCCGATCTCATCCTGCACCACTATCCCAACTCCCCCTTCGCCGAGAAGGTGCGCCGCATCCTGGGCGCCAAGGGGCTCGCCTGGAAGTCGGTCACCATCCCGCGCTGGATGCCCAAGCCCGACCTGATGCCGCTCACGGGCGGTTACCGGCGCACCCCGGTGATGCAGATCGGTGCCGACGTGTACTGCGATTCGGCCTGCATCTCCCGGGTACTCGAATCCCTGCATCCGCAGCGCCCGCTCTGGCCCGAGGGCACCCGCGGCCTCGGCACGGCGCTGGGCGCCTGGGCCGACCGGGTGCTGTTCTTCGACGTGGTGGCGGTGGTGTTCGGCACGCTGGCCGACAGCGTGGCGCCCGAGCTGATCGAGGACCGGCGGCGCATGTCCGGCGGTGCCATCGACCCGAAGCGCTACCAGGCCGACCAGCCGCACCATCGCGCCCAGCTGCGCGCCCACCTGTTCTGGATGGAGCACGCCCTGGACGACGGACGCGACTTCCTGCTCGGCGGCGCGCCGGCCTATCCGGATTTCTGCGCCTACGCCCCGCTGTGGATGCTGCAGCGCGTGCCCGACCTGAAGTCGCTCGAGGACATGCCGCGGCTGCGCGCCTGGATGACCCGCATGGAGGCGCTGGGCCACGGCCGGCCCGAGGAACTGGACAGCAAGGCGGCGCTCGCCGTGGCGGCCGCCTCCGACCCCGCGCCCGTGTCGCTGGGCCACCCGGAGTTCCCGCCCGGCTTCGCGGCCGGCATGGCCGTCACGGTCACGCCCGACGACTACGCCAAGGATCCCGTGGCCGGCACGCTGGTGGCGGCCAACGCCCAGGCGGTGGTGGTGAAGCGTTCGGACCCGGCCACGGGCACGGTGCACGTGCACTTCCCGATGGCGGGCTTCCGCCTCGCCCCGGCCTGACCGGCACGAAACAGGGGTGCCGCCACGCGGCGCGCCCCGACACGACGGAGCACTCATGAACCTCGACTACACCCCCGAAGAACAGGCCTTCCGCGACGAGGTGCGCGCCTTCGTGCGCGGCAATCTCCCGCTGGAGATCTCCCGCAAGGTGATCGAGCACAAGC
>CAZXJW010000249.1:0-5387 GCA_964641005.1 uncultured Rhodocyclaceae bacterium | reverse complement strand
ACCATGCCCAGCACGTCGGCGGTGGTGGGGCTGATGCTGAACTTCTGGAACGTCCCGCCCACCTCGATGGGCAGGGCGAGGCTGAGGAACTGCGGCTCCTTCGCCTGGGGCGTCATGCGCAGCTTCAGGGTCTCGTCGGCGAAGTTGGCGCCGCCGCGACCGGTGACGCGCATGCGACTGGTGTCCATCACGATGACCTTCTCCGCCAGCCGGCCCTGGTCGAGCACGAAGCGCCCCAGGGCGCAGTTCACCTTCGAGACGTTGCCGCCATCCACGGCCGGCGCGAGCGCCACGAGCAGGTTCACCGCCCACAGGTCGATCACGCCGGACTTCATGTTCTCGGGCCACACGGCGAAGTCGATGCGGCCCGAGCCGTAGCGCAGGATGTCGGCGAGGTAGCGGGCCTTCGAGTCCACGTCCACCTTGAGGCTGACGCGGCCCGCGAGGTCGGTGCCTGGCTTGAGGCGGCGCGCCAGCACGCCATAGTCGAAGCGCTCCACGCGCATGCGCGTTCCCACCTTCACCTCCGTGTCCGTGGGCTCGTAGTACAGCGACAGCTCGGCCGAGCCCCCGGGCACGTTCACCACCGCCGGGCCGAGGGTGGCGCGGCCCTTCTCCAGCTTCGCCTCCAGGCTGCCGCTGCCCAGCCGGTCGGCCCCGGAGAGCACCTGGTCCACCTTCACCGTGAGAAAGGCGTCCTGCTTGCGCAGCACCGCAGGGCTCAGCATCTTCTGCGCCTCGTTGCTCGCCTCGCGCGCCTTCGCCTTCAACTCGTCGAGGGTCGGCGACTTCCCGTCCGCCGGTGCGGGCTTCTTCTCCACCGGCGACCACTCCCCGAGCCTGAAGTCGTCGAGCTGGATGCGCGGCGAGGACAGCGCCACGTCGATGCGCGGCGGCTGGGCCGTGGTGTCGAGCCGGCCGCGACCGTCGAGGCGGCTGCTGCCCACCTCCACGCTCAGGTTGGGCACCTCGTAGCCGGAGCCCGTGATGCGCAGCCTGCCGGCCAGCCTCCAGGGGCCCCAGGGCGGAAGGTCGGTGCGCGTTAGGGTGTCCAGCGCGTCGAAGCTCGGACCGCCAGCGTCGAGTTCCAGCTCGATGTCGCCGCCGCCCAGCGGCCGTGCGATGGAGCCGTTCAACGCCACGCGCGTGCGGGCCGCCTCGGCGGCAAAGCGGAAGGGTATGGGCCGCGCCGGATCCACCAGCACCGCGGCCGGCGCGGTCTCCAGTTCGAGCTTCACGGGGGTCTCGTCGATGGCGCCGGCGAGGTCCAGGCGCACCGGCTTGCCGGGATCGGCGCGCAGTTCGCCCTTCTCCAGCGCGATGCGCACCTGGGCCTTGGTGTTGGGGTCGCGCAAGGTGACGCGTCCGCCCTCCACGTTGCCTACCAGCGTCGACTGGGCGAGCAGGTCCCCCAGCAGGCTGGCGCGCGCCTGCAGGAAGATGCGCAGCGCGTCCACGCCGGCGTCCAGGTCGCGGGCCAGCTCGAGCTGGCGCAGGATGCGGCCCACTTCCACGTTCTCGGCGAACAGCCACAGGGCCGCGCCCGGCGTGTCGCCGCGCAGGTCGAGCGACACCGCACCCCGCAGCGGCGTGTCGGCCACGCGCACCGAGAAGTTCGAAGGCTGCATGGCGCCATCGCGGATGCGGCCGTCGAAGGCGATGTCGCGCGGGTCCAGCGGCGCGCCGGCCACCTGCCTGACCCGCACGGTCACGTCGGCGTCGGTCAGGTCCACGCCCTTGGGCAGGATGGGGATCTGGAGCACGGGCCGCGAGGGTTCGGCCGACTTCGGCTTCTGCGCCGGTGCAGGCGCGAGCCGCGACAGCTCCGTCACGTCGATCACCTCGGCCGCGAGCGAAAGGGTCACCAGCGGCGCGGGACCGCGCAGGCCGGTGCGCGACAGGCCGGCGGCCAGGCGGCTGCGGCCCACCCGGGCCTCGAAGTCCTCCAGTCGCCAGGCGTCCAGCGTCATCCGGGCACGCCCCGAGAGCGCAATGGGGGCGTCGGAGCCCGCGTTCAGGCCGAGCCAGCGTGCCACCTGGTCGGCGCGCGGTGCGCTCAGCGAGAAGCGCAGGTCGGGGCCGGCATCCGCACCGGGTTCCTGCAGGCGCCCCGACAGGCTCGCGGCCACCGGGCCGGACCGGAGCTCGAGGCTGACGGGGGTGCCGATCTCGGCGAGGCTGGCGGCCAGGGTGCCACCGCGCAGGGTGGCGGTGACGGGCTTGCCGAGCAGCGCGCCGCGCAGCTGCGCCGCCAGCGGCCTGCCCGCGGGCAGGCGCAGGTCGAAGTGCTCGAGGTCGAGCTGAACGGGCGTGCCGCCCTCCACGTTGCCGTAGGACAGCCGGGCGCGCTCCACGTCGAGCGCCACATCGAGGCTCTGCACCAGCTCCGCCCCCTGGTCGCCGGTGGCGGCCACGCGCAGCTCCAGGCGGCCGAGCCGGCCCTGCGCGCCGGGCAGGCCCAGCAGCAGGTCCGCCAGGCCGCCCAGGTCCGAGTCGCGGGTGCCCCAGCGCATGGCGAAGCGCGGCGGATCGGCGGCCGCGTCGATGTCCATGGCGCCCTCCAGCGCCACGCCGGTGATCGACGCGGACATGGGCACGCTCAGGCGTCCCTGCTCCAGCGTGAGGGCGAGGCGCGCATCGCGCACGTTGCCCGGCAGGCTCAGCCAGCGGTCCACGGCCAGGGTCACGTCCACGTCCACGTCGCGCAGCGCCTTGAGGGAGAAGCTGGCAGCGGACAGCTCGCGGATGGTGTCGCGCAGGCTGGCAGGATCCTCGTCGGTGGTGGGCTCGTCGCTCAGGAAGGGCCGCAGGTCCAGCGTAGCCACCTCGAGCCGGCCGGTGATGCGGCGACGGCCGCTGCGCTCGTCGAAGGCGAGCTCGCCGGCGGCGCTGGTGCGACCCATGATGGCGGTGAACTGGTCCAGCGCCACCGTGCCCGGGGCGAAGCGCACCCGGCCGGCCATGGCGGTCACGCCCACCTTGGGCAGGCGGGTCTGGAGCAGCCGCTCCACCTGTTCGAGATTCTCCGTGCCCACACCGAACTGCACCTCGCCCGTGGCGCCCTGGATGGCGCCGCGCAGGGAGAGGGCGGTGCCGAGGAAGTCCACCTGCACGGTGAACGGCCACGGATGGGCGGGCGAGATCAGTTCGGCGAGCGCGGCGCCTTCCAGGTTCACGGAGTAGGGGTACGCCTTCTCCACGCGGCCCTTGAGCGCCAGCTTCACCGCACCCGTGGCCGGGGATTCGCCGATGGCGCTGTCGAGGTCGAACCAGTGGCTGCCGCCCGCGGGCGTGACGTACTCCACGGCGATGCGCTCGAGCGTGAGGCGGGCGAGGTCGAGCCGGATCGGCGGCACCGACATGGGCTGGTCCGGTTTCGACGCCTCGGGCGCCGGGGGCGTGGCGCCCGGGTCGCCCAGCGCCAGCGCCCAGTTGGCCGAACCGTCGGCGCCGCGCACCAGGCGGATCTTCACGTCCGAGCCCGCCAGCTCGTCCACGCGCAGCCGCTTGCGCAGCAGCTGCCAGAGGTCCACGGCGAGGCGCGCCTCGCCCAGCCGCGCCAGGGTGCCGGTGCGGAAGCCGCCGGGGTCGGCGATCTCCAGGCCGCCCACGCGCAGTCGCGGGCGTGCCGAGATCGTGAGCGTGGCGGGCCCCTCGAAGCGGACTTCGCGGCCGATGGCCGCACCCATGTCGGCGGCCAGCCGCTGGCGCAGGAAGCCTGCGTCCACGTCGATGCCCACCACGAGGACGTAGAGCACGGCGGCCAGCAGTAGCACCACCAGGACGCCCGCGGCGATCAGGGCGCGCAGTGTCCAGCGGGCGGCGGTGCGGCCGTGCCGCTGCACGTGGGGCAGGGCGGCGGCTAGCGGGGCGGGGAGGTGGGGTCGCATGGGGGAGGTTTGCCAGGCAGCAGGGCGGGCCGGGCGAACGATACCGCGCGCCATGGCGCTTGTGAGCCGGAGTGCCTTGCACGATCATGCAAGAGGGCAAGCACCGGAGGCGGCATGGTTTCGAGATGGTTCTGGATGGCGGCCGCGCTGTGCGCGCCGGCGGCCGGGGCGGAGCAGTGGGTGCGGGTGGGAGGCGACACGGAAACCGTGCATTTCGTCGACATCGACTCCCTGTCGCGCAGTGGCGACGTGGTGCGGCTCATGAAGCGCGCGGTCTATCGCGACCCCCAGCCCATCGGCGACACCCCGGGCCTGCCCCTGATCCGCGAATCCCTCGGCGTGGTGGAGTGCGACTGCGTGCGCTTCCAGCATCGTGCCGTGTCCATCAGCCTCATCTCGGACGACAGCCGGGAGCTCTGGAGTTCCGGTGACATGCGGCGGGTCTGGGAGAGCGTCGACGCGGGCTCGCCCGGCCGCGCCACACTCGACTTCGCCTGCGCCCGCACCGCCCCGCGCTGATTCCCTCGCGGGCCCCGTGGCCACGCCACGCGCGGCGCGCATACACTGCGGCGCATCGTTCCGATGCCGGAGTCCCTGCCGATGCGCGCAGTCCAGGTGTTCCTCCTCGCGAGCCTGCTGGCCGCCGGCGCCGCCCGTGGCGCCGCGGTGGAGAGCTTCTCGCCCCAAGGCGAGGCGAAGGCCGTGCGCCAGGCGGCCGCCGTGTTCGAGTCGCCCATGGTGGCCTTCGGCGATCCGCGGCTTGCCGATCCCTTCGAGGTGGACTGCCCGGTTCCCGGCGCCGGGCGCTGGGTGGACGCACGGCGCTGGGTGTGGGACTTCGAGCGCGACCTGCCCGGCGGGGTGCGCTGCGGCTTCCGCCTGCGCGAGGGGCTCGCGACCCTGGCGGGCGAACCCGTGGCCCCGGCGAGCTTCCAGTTCGACACCGGCGGCCCCGCCATCCGCGAGTCCCTGCCCTGGGAAGGCGACGAGGCCATCGACGAGAACCAGGCGTTCGTGCTGGGCCTGGATGCGCCGGTCTCGCCCGAGTCGGTGGCGCGCCTTGCCTGGTGCGACGTGGCCGGCCGGCCGGAGCGCATCGCCGTGCGCGTGATCGGGGGCGGGGAGCGCCGGGCGATCCTCGATCGCCGCGGCGACTTCGTGGCGCGACTGGTGCAGGGTCTCGCCGCGGGCAGCGATTTCCAGCGCTTCCTGCGGGCGAAGGACTACGACCGCCTGCCCGTCGTGGTGGTGGCCTGCCGCACCCGCCTGCCCAACGAGGCCGAGGTGAAGCTGGTGTGGGGTCGCGGTATCGCGGCGGCCGGCGGCGTGCAGACGCGCGAGGACCAGGCGCTGGCGTTCCGGGTGCGCAGGGCTTTCTCGGCGCGCTTCGCCTGCGAGCGCACACGGCCCACGGCGGGCTGCATTCCCGTGCTGCCCGCGCGGGTCGAGTTCACCGCGCCGGTGGCCGTGGCGCTGGCGGAGAAGGTGGAACTGCGC
>CAZXJW010000248.1:2294-5398 GCA_964641005.1 uncultured Rhodocyclaceae bacterium | reverse complement strand
ACGACGGCGTGGTGACCCAGGTGGCCGCCGAGGTGGGGCAGGTGGTGGCCGCCGTCCAGATGGTGTTCAAGGTGGCGCGTCCCGGCGAGATGGAGGTCTGGATCCCCGTGCCCGAGAACCGCCTCGGCGAGCTGGGCAAGGCGAAGTCCGTGGCCGTGGACCTGTGGGCCGACCCCGAGCGCCGCTATGGGGGCCGGGTGCGCGAACTCGCGCCCAGCGCCGATCCGGTCACGCGCACCTACACGGCCAAGGTGACGGTGCTCGAGCCCGGACCTGCGGTGCAGCTGGGCATGACGGCCAACGTGCGCTTCGCCACCGGGGTCCACGAGGGGGCGCTCAGCCTTCCGGGGACGGCGCTGTTCAAGAAGGGTGACCAGCCCGCCGTGTGGGTGGTGGACCCGGCCAGCTCGCAGGTCCAGCTGCGGCCGGTGACCGTGTCCACCTACCACGAGGATCACGTGAGCGTCACCGGCGGGCTTCAGCCCGGCGAGGTGGTGGTGCGCGCCGGCGTGCACAAGCTGTTCGCGGGCGAGAAGGTCCGCATCGCCGCCGACGCGCCGCAATGATCTCCACGCGCTTCAACATCTCCGAGTGGGCGCTGCGCCACCAGGCGCTGGTGCTGTACTTCATACTCGCCCTGAGCGTGGCGGGCGTCATCTCCTACCTCAAGCTCGGCCAGGCCGAGGACCCGGAGTTCACCTTCAAGGTGATGGTGGTGCGCACCCTGTGGCCGGGTGCCACGGCGAAGGAAGTGGAGCAGCAGGTCACCGAGCGGCTGGAGAAGAAGCTCCAGGAAGTGCCGTGGTTCGACTACACGCGCAGCTACTCCAAGCCGGGCGAGTCGCTGATCTTCATCACCCTGAAGGACTACACGCCACCCAAGGCGGTGCCGGATGCCTTCTACCAGGTGCGCAAGAAGATCGGCGACATCCGCCACACCCTGCCATCGGGAGTGCGAGGGCCGTTCTTCAACGACGAGTTCGGCGACACCTTCGGCACGATCTACGCCTTCACGGGCGATGGCTTCGGCTACGCCGAGATGCGCGACCGGGTGGAGGAGTTCCGCCGGGAGCTGCTGCGCGTGCCCGACGTGGGCAAGGTCGACCTGCTGGGCGAGCAGCAGGAGCGCATCTGGGTGGAGATATCCCACCGCAAGCTCGCCACCCTGGGCATCGACCCGCTCTCGATCTTCGCCGTGCTGCGCAGCCAGAACGAGCTCGTGCCCGCTGGCAGCTACGAGACCCGCGACGACAAGGTCTTCGTGCGCCTGTCGGGCGCGGTCACGTCGGTGGAGAACATCCGGGAGATCGGCATCCAGGCCAACGGGCGGCTGTTCCGGCTGGGCGACATCGCGAAGGTGACCCGCGGCTACGTGGACCCGCCGGAGCTCATGTTCCGATTCAAGGGCCAGCCCGCGCTGGGAATCGCGGTGTCCATGCGCAAGGGCGGCGACATCATCAGCCTGGGCCGCGCGCTGGAGAAGCGCATGTCCGAGCTCACGGCCCAGCTGCCGGTGGGCATCGAGGTGCACAAGGTGGCCGACCAGCCCACGGTGGTGTCGCGCTCCATCAACGAGTTCATGATGACGCTGGCCGAGGCGGTGGTGATCGTGCTGGCCGTGAGCTTCATCAGCCTGGGCTTCCGCACCGGCGTGGTGGTGGCACTGTCCATCCCGCTGGTGCTGGCGGTGACCTTCCTGTTCATGCGCCTGTTCGACATCGACCTGCAGCGCATCTCCCTGGGCGCGCTGATCATCGGCCTGGGGCTTCTGGTGGACGACGCCATCATCGCCGTGGAGATGATGGCCATCAAGATGGAGCAGGGCTGGGACCGCATGCGCGCGGGCAGCTACGCCTACACCTCCACCGCGCCGTCCATGCTCACCGGCACGCTGGTGACGGCGGCGGGCTTTCTGCCCGTGGGCCTGGCGAAGTCGGCCGCCGGCGAGTACACCTTCTCCATCTTCGCCGTGGTGTGCATCTCGCTGCTCGTGTCCTGGGTGGTGGCGGTGGTGTTCACGCCCTACCTGGGCTATCACCTGCTGCCGGACTTCGCGAAGACCGGTCACCAGGAAGGGCTGCTGTCGCGCCTGGTGCGCCTGGTGACACGCCGGCCTAAGCCGCCGGTCACCCACGGCTCCCACGAGGCCGACGTGTACGACCGGCCCTTCTACCGCGCCTTCCGCGCGCTGGTCACGTGGTGCGTGACCTTCCGCAAGACGGTGATTGCCGTCACGGTGGCGATCTTCGTGCTCGCCATCGTGGGCTTCGGCTTCGTGCAGCAGCAGTTCTTCCCCTCGGCCAACCGGCCCGAGCTGGTGGTGGACCTGTGGCTGCCCCACGGCGCATCCATCGGCGCCACGGACGAGCAGGCGAAGCGCTTCGAGGAGGTGCTGGCGAAGGATCCCGACGTGGAGAGCTTCGTGGTGTACGTGGGCGGGGGGAGTCCGCGCTTCTACCTGCCGCTGGACCAGCAGCTGTTCAACCAGAACCTCGCCGAGTTCGTGGTCACGGCGAAGGACAACAAGGCGCGCAACCGGCTGCAGAAACACCTCGAGGAGGTGATCGAGCGCGACTTCTCGCTGCTGCGCGGGCGGGTCTCGCCGCTGCAGAACGGCCCGCCGGTGCCCTACCCGGTGGCCTTCCGGGTGCGAGGGCCGGACTACGAGGAGATCCGGCGCATCGCGCTGCAGGTCGCCGAGGTGCTGCGAGCCAGCCCGGACATGCGCATGGTGCACCTGGACTGGAACGAGAAGAGCAAGGTGGTGAAGCTCGAGATCGACCAGAACAAGGCGCGCCTGGTGGGCGTGAACAGCGCCGACCTGTCCAACGTGCTCAACTCCATCCTCACGGGCTTCTACATCACCGACTTCCGCGAGCGCGACAAGCTGATCGAGGTGCGGGCCAGGGCCGAGGGACAGGAGCGGCGATCGCTGGCGGACCTGGGCAACATCAACATCCCAACCGCCAGCGGCCGCTGGATTCCGCTGTCCCAGGTGGCGAAGGTGACCTACGTGATGGAGGAGGGCGTGATCTGGCGGCGCAACCGGATGCCCACCATCACGGTGCAGGGCGACATCGTCGGCGGCATGCAGGCGCCGGTGG
>CAZXJW010000248.1:0-2284 GCA_964641005.1 uncultured Rhodocyclaceae bacterium | reverse complement strand
GCTCAAGCCGGACCTGCCGCCTGGCTACACCATCGACACGGGCGGCGCCATCGAGGAGAGCGCCCGCGGCCAGGGCTCGGTGAATGCCGTGATCCCGGTGATGCTGATCACGGTGGTGACGCTGCTCATGATCCACCTGCAGAGCATGCAGAAGACGCTGCTGGTGCTGCTCACCGCGCCGCTGGGGATCATCGGCGTGTGCCTGTTCCTGCTGGTCGGCAACGTGCCCTTCGGATTCGTGGCCATGCTCGGCTTCATCGCCCTCAACGGCATGATCATGCGCAACTCCATCATCCTGGTGGACCAGATCGAGCAGGACATCGAGGCGGGACACCCGCCCTGGAACGCGGTGATCGAGGCCACCGTGCGCCGCTTCCGGCCCATCATGCTCACGGCCGCCGCGGCCATCCTTGCGATGATCCCGCTGTCGCGCTCGAATTTCTGGGGGCCGATGGCGGTGGCGATCATGGGTGGCCTGCTGGTGGCCACGGTGCTCACGCTGCTGTTCCTGCCGGCGCTCTACGCGGCCTGGTTCCGGGTGCGCAAGCCCGCGCCGGCCTGACGGTGAAAGGATGACCCCCATGTCCCGCTTCGTTCCGGGCCGCCGCGCGCTGCTGCGGTTGCTCGCCTTCGGCTGGTTCGCGATGCAGGCGGCCGTCGCGCACGCCGCGGGTTCGGCGGTGGCCTCGGCCCATCCGCTGGCCACGCGTGCCGGCGAGGAGGTGCTCGCAGCCGGTGGCAATGCCTTCGACGCCGCGGTGGCGGTGGCGGCGGCGCTGGCCGTGGTGGAACCCTACGCCTCGGGCCTGGGAGGCGGCGGGTTCTTCCTGCTGCACCGCGCCTCGGACGGCTACCAGACGGTGGTGGATGCGCGCGAGACCGCACCGGCCGCGACGGGCAGGGACTTCTACCTCGATGCCGCGGGCAAGCCCGACGCGAGGACCTCGCTGGATGGCGCGCGCGCGGCCGCGATCCCCGGGTTGCCCGCCGGGCTCGCCCACGTCGCGAAGGTGTACGGCTCGCGGCCGCTGTCCGTGACGCTGGCGCCGGCCATCCGCCTGGCGGAGGACGGCTTCGCGGTCGACCCGCGCTACCTGGCGGCGGTGGGCTGGCGCGAGGCGGTGCTCAAGGCCGATCCCGCCACGGCGGCGGTGTTCCTGCGCGACGGTGCGACGCCGCCCGCGGGTCACGTGGTGCGGCAGCCGGCACTGGCGCGCACGCTGCGTGCGCTGGCGGCCCACGGCGCGGACGGGTTCTACTTCGGGGCCGTGGCCGAGGAGATGGTGCGCGGCGTGCGTGACGCAGGCGGTGCATGGACCGAGCGCGACCTGGCGGGCTACCGGGTGATCGAGCGACGGCCGGTGACCATCCGCCACGAGGGCGCCGTGGTCACCACGGCGCCGCTGCCATCGAGCGGCGGCCTGGTGCTCGCCCAGGCGCTGCAGATCCTCGAGCGACTCGATGCCGACGCCCGCCCCGACGTGGAACGCGACCACCTGGTCGTGGAGGCCCTGCGGCGCGGCTACCAGGACCGGGCGCGCTGGATGGGCGATCCCGGTTTCGTGGCGGTTCCCGAGGCGAGGCTCGCGAGCCCCGCATACGCGGCGCGGCGCGCGGCCGGCGTGGACCCGGCGCGCGCCACCCCGAGCAGTGCGCTGGGCGCCGAGCCCGCGGCTCTCGAGGGCGAGGACACCACCCACTTCTCCATCGTGGACGGCGCGGGCAACCGCGTGGCGGCCACGCTGAGCATCAACGGCCCCTTCGGCGCCGCGCTGCTGGCCGGCGACACCGGCGTGCTGCTCAACAACGAGATGAACGACTTCGTGATTGCGCCGGGCGCGTCCAACCTCTACGGCCTCACGGGCGAGGAGGCCAACCTGATCGCGCCGGGCAAGCGGCCGCTGTCATCCATGTCGCCCACCTTCGTGGAGGACCCGCGCGGCGTGCTGGTGCTGGGCACGCCGGGCGGATCGCGCATCATCAGCATGGTGCTGCTGGCGATCCTCGAGCACCTGCGCAGCCCGGCCGTGGACCTCGAGCGCGTGGTGGGCCGGCCGCGCTTCCACCACCAGTTCCTGCCCGATCGCATCGAAGTCGAGCCAGGCCAGTTCACGCCGGAGTGGAAGGCGGCGCTGGAGGCGCGCGGGCATGCGGTGCAGGAAGGCCGGCGCCGCTGGGGGAACATGCAGGCGGTGTTCGTGGACCGGCTCACCGGCGAGGCCAGTGCCGCGGGCGATCCGCGGGCTCGGGCGGGCGTGCCGTTCTAGTTACGCGGGGTCAGGCC